>CAZYJB010000152.1:0-5040 GCA_964647675.1 uncultured Verrucomicrobiota bacterium
CCCATCGTGATCGACGCCGAGAAGCGGGTGATCAACCTCGAGATTCCCGCGGCCGAACTGAAGGCGCGCCTTGCGCGCTGGAAGCAGCCCAAGCCGCGGTATACGCAGGGCGTGCTGGCCAAGTATGCGAAGACCGTGGTGTCGGCCAGCGAAGGCGCCGTGACCGACAGCCGGCTCTAGCCCTCGTCGCCGCCGCCGTCCAGGCGGCGCTCGACCGCCTCCGGCAATTCCCTTTCCCGAAGTCGGTCAGCGCGAGCTCTACGCTCGCGACCACTTCGTCGTAGCCGCCGCCGTCCAGGCGGCGCTCGAACCCCTCCGGCAACTTCCTTTCCCAAAATTGGTCAGCGCGAGCTAGACGCTCGCGGCTACGGAAGCGGCGCCGGCGGTGCGGCGGGAATGGGACGCGCGAGGATCTCCAGCGCACGCAGCGTGGCGGCGTTGCGGTTGTCGACGCCCAGCTTCTGGAAAATGACGCTGACGTGCTGTTTCACCGTCGACTCGCTGTTGCCCAGGATGGTCGCAATCTCCGAGTTCGACTTCCCCTGAGCCACCCACAAAAGAACCTCCGCCTCGCGCACCGTGAGCCCGAGCGCCGACCGCAGAGGTTCCGGCGACGAGAAGTTCGGATTGAACGCGGCCTGTTCCGAGGCTTCCAGCACGCGTTCCTCGACCGCCTGGGCGCGCGCGAAGCGCGCCTGCACTGCCGCGAGCAGGTCATCGCGGATCACCGGTTTGGTGAGGTAGTCGTCGGCGCCGAAGTTCATGCCGGCGCGCATGTCCTCCTTGCCGCCGCGAGCGGTAAGGAAGATGAACGGGATGGTGGCCGTCTCCTTGCGCGCGCGCAGCGCCTGCACCACGCCATGGCCGTCGAGTTCGGGCATCATCACATCGCACAGGATGAGATCGGGCCGGTTCGCCGTCGCCGCCGCGAGCCCGGCGCGGCCGTTCTCGGCCGTGGCCACCTCGTAGCCCGCAATCTCGAGCAGCAGCGCGATGTTCCGGCGCATGGGCGCCTGATCCTCGATGATCAGAATCTTCTTCTTCATGGATGATGGCGTCGGGAGTCCCGGGATACCGAAACACTCTGCCAGAGCGGCGCGGCGCGAGCCATCCTCCCAACGGCGGATGGGCGGGCCGGCACCCCCTGTGCCTTAGTTGCCCGCGTGGATGCCGTGCAGAAACATGTGGTGCGCAAATCATTCGGGCTGGTGGAACGGCGGGCCGACGTGGCCGCGCTGGTATTCTATCGTCGCCTGTTCGAGTTGGCTCCCGAGGTGCGCCCCATGTTTACCCACGTTCACAGTATCCAGCGCCAGGGCGACCGGTTGATGGAGAAACTCGCGGTGCTGGTCGCGGCGCTCGACCGACCCCAGGAACTCGCGCTCGAACTGGAGGAACTGGGCGCCGCCCATGCGGGCTACGGCGTACGAACGGAGCATTACGCGATCGTCCGCCGCGCGCTGCTGGAAATGGTGGCGGAGGTCATCGGCCCGGCGTTCACGCCCGAGACCCGCGCCGCCTGGAACGCCCTGTACGATGTGGTGGAAGGCGGCATGCAACGCGGTGCGAAACTCGCCCGCCCGAACCCCGAAGTCAGAAGCGGATCCTGAGTGACGATTTCCTGGCTGGAGTGGCCGAGGTAACCCGGAGCCCTGCATCCCGCACGTCCCAAGCTTCACCCGCGCGAACGCCACGGATTTGGCCTGGAACACCGTTCCCGGCCCACGCGGCTGACACGGGCGCCGCGAGCACGCGCGATCCCTTCACCGCGGAGCGGTGGCAGGATTGTACCGCACATCCATCAGGCGAAGGTCCTCGGCCGTCGGTCCGCCCCCGAACTGCTTCCACGCCTCGGCCTTGAACGGATTGACCGTTGGCAGCGGTGCGGATTCATTCACCAATCCCGGCTGCACACTGTCCCACCAAGCGTCGTAGCGCGCAGCGAGGCGCGTCACGACATCCGGTCGTTGGGCCGCCAAATCCATCTGCTGCCCGGGATCCGCGAGGAGGTCGAACACCTGCCAGCGCGGCGTTTCACCGCCATCGGGTGAGACCAATTGCCAGCGCGGCTCCCGCACGCTGCAGGCGCGGTACTTCCATCCGGCGGGGCGCATGCCCTTGGGCCAGCGGCCGACGTGCGTGAAGAGCGTGCGCTCCGGCCAGGGCCCCTCGGGATCCGCCAGCAACGGAACCAGGCTGCGACCTTCCAAGCGCGACCGCACCGACTCGCGGACACGCGCGCCCGCCAACTCGGTCAGCGTGGGAAACACATCGAGGTGGGCGGTCAACGCCCGGCATTCCCCCGGCCCGATCACCCCCGACCAGCGCCACAGGGAATTCGCGCGCGTGCCGCCGAGGTAGGGCGTGCCCTTCTTCCCGCGCATGCCGGCATTGAACAGCATGCTGCCGCCATCGGAACCGTTGTCGGTCATGAAGATCACCAACGTCTCGCGGTCGAGGCCGCGTTGTTCGAGCCAGGCGAGCAGGCGGCCCACGTTGTCGTCGATGTTGGCCACCATGCCCATGAACTTCTCCAGCGGTGGTTTCACCTTCCCCGCATAGCGCGCAGCGTCCTCGGCGCGCACCTGCCAGGGCACGTGCGGCGCGTTGCAGGCGATGTAGGCGAGAAAGGGCTTCCGGCCTCGAACGCGATCCATCCAGCGCATGGCATGGTCGAAGAAGACGTCGGTGCAATAGCCGGACGTTTTCTCAAAGCGCCGGTTATGCAGCAGGACTGGATCCTGGTAGAGGTTGCCGGAGACATCTCCGCAACTGCCCGGGTACGTCTGCCCGATTCCGCCCGCGCCGTGGATCAGCATCTCGTCGAAGCCCCGGCGATCCGGGCGATAGGCACGCTCGTCGCCCAGGTGCCACTTTCCAAAGATGCCCGTGCTGTAACCGGCGCGCTTCAACACCTGCGCCAGCGTGACCGCATCCGGCGCCAATCGTTCGCGCTCGAGAATGGTGTGTGTGACGCCGCTGCGGAATTCGTGACGCCCGGTCCACAGGGCAGCTCGCGTTGGAGAACAGGTCGGGCTCACGTGGAAGTCGGTGAACCGCACGCCCTCGCGGTGAAGGCGGTCGAGATGCGGGGTCTGAAGCACGGGATTCCCATGAGCCGAGAGATCCCCGTAACCCTGATCGTCGGTCAGGATGAGGATGACGTTCGGGCGACGCCCGGCGAGGTCGGCGAGGCAGAAAGGCGCGGCGGCTGACCACGCCACACAGATCAGGAAAAGAATCCGGTGCACGCGGAAATCTGGCACACGAAAGCGCGCCCCGGAAGTCCGCAGCCACGCCTGCCTTCTCCCCCAGGTGAGGAGAGCCCCATCGGCATCCTGCCGGGCGCCGAGCAGGACCCACGGTGTAGTTCCAGCAAAGCCCCCGGTGCCGCGCAGCCATTCCGGTAGCTCGCCGGCTCCGTCCGGCGGAAGCGATCCTCGTAGCCGCGGGCGTCAGACCGCGCCAACCGGTCTCGGTGAACGGAGTCGCAGGCGCGAGCGAGCGTGGCCTGACGACCACGGCTACGGGAACGAGGCGGCTCGCCGTCACTCGCGGCGCGCGCGGTAGAACAACGTCGTGTTGTTCGCCGGGCCGCCCGCGTCATCCACCGAACCTTCACCGCCCGCCCCCACCGTCACCGGATAGATGTCAGTCCAGTCGCGGAGATTGGTGGACATCGAGATGATGTATGCGCCCGCCGTGCCGCGGAGCACCAGGCGCATCGCCCCGGTGCCGAGCCGTGAAATGCCCAGCGCCGGTGGTGCACCTGGATTCCCGCCGCCCACCGAAACCGTCACGGGCGTGGAATCCGTCACCGAACCGAGGTTGTCGGTGACTCGTGCGATGAGGCGATGCTGTCCGCTCGCGGCCGGGGTCCAGTTCAGGGCAAACGGAGCCGTGGCATCTTCGCCCAGTTTGTCGTCGCCATCGTAGAACTCGACTCGCGCCACCGCGCCGTCGGCATCGGCGGCGTTCGCCGTGATCGAGACCACCGTGCCAGGTTGGATGACCGCTCCCGCGGCCGGACTCGTCAAAGTGACCGTCGGCGCCTGGTTGCTGCCCGTGAACGTGCCGCGTCGATAGACCGTCGCCGCGACCGCATCGCCAATCCACCACTCCGGCTGGCCGCTGAACGACAAGCGATCCGCGCCGATGCCTTGCCTGACGATCGAGTAACCCGTGGCGAACGCGGACGCATCGCGCTGCGCATAGAACACCGCCGACTCGTCACCGGCAAACGCAGGGTAGCCCAGACCACGCTCCACCACGCCGACCTCGCCCGCCTGACCCGAGAAGAGGTCCATGATGAGAATCGTCGAATTGCCGGTCGCTGCCACCTGCGCGTCGAGTGTGAGGTAGCGATTCCCGGTCCGGCCCATGGTGGGATTGCCGGTGTCGATCCCCTCGATGGGCGGGATCACGATCGACATCTTGGACGTCGCCAGGTTCAGCGCGTAAATGCTCCAGCGCTCGACTGTCGGCCCCGTGCCGAAGCGCAGGCGCGAGACCGCATCATAAATCAGCACCTGGCTGTCGGTGGAAAACGTCATGGCGTCCGCGTACAACACCGCGTCGACCGGCACGCCGTCCACCGCGGGTGCGAGCAGGTCGAAGCTCCTCGAGGTGCCGGCGACGAGGTCGATCACGCTGATGCGGTTGTCCGGTTGTCCGGTGATCGGATCGCGGAGCACGAAGGCGCCGAGCCGGCTGTCGGGCGACAGGGCCACGGCGTGCACCAGACCCGAGAAGCCCAGGCACGAGCCCGTGAACGGATTCGCCGTCTCGGCGAGGCAGACGTCGTTGTCGGCACTGACGAAGAGCGTGTACACGCCGTCGCCCGACACGGCCGGCCGGCTCAGGCGCACGGTGTCGCTGAAGATCGAGCCGCTGGCGTCGTCGCCCAGCACCGACTCGCGCCGGTAGAGCTCCAAATCGCCGAAGAACGGATCCGCCGTCAGGAAGAGCGCGGAATCGGGACCCTGCACCACCGGCACGGACGGCGGCGGCGGCGTCTCCGGCGCGGCGAGGATCTCCACG
>CAZYJB010000152.1:5050-7876 GCA_964647675.1 uncultured Verrucomicrobiota bacterium
AGGCTTCCGACACCTTGCGCGCCTGGGCCGAGTCCTTGCCGAAGAGTGCTTCCGCGGCGGCGATGCAACCTAGCCGCGCGTCGATGAACTTCGACTGCGGCTGCAGATGCTGCGTGAGGCAGCGGTAGAAGATGCGCTCGGCGTCACGGAGCCCGATGCCGCCGCCGAGCCCCTCGGCGATCAGCCAGAATGTGTGATTGAAGATGCTGCTGTTGATGTGCACGCCGCCGTGGTCCGACTCGTTGGTGTTGGGCAGCTCGATGTATTCGCTCATCTTCGAGGGATACGGGCGGTTCAAACCCTGGACCGTGAGCGAGCCGGGATTGACGAAATCGCGGAAGACCCGGGTCAGCTTGGTGCCCATCTTCCAATCCGGCGCCCCCGCCACCCGTGCCTCGACCAGTTCGCCGAAGATGTCGGAGAACGACTCGTTCAACGCTCCTGACTGGTTCTCATAAACCAGGCCGGCCGAGTTTTCGGTGACGCCGTGGGTGAGCTCGTGACCCACGACGTCGAGCGCGCCCGCGTAGCGCTGCACATTGCCGAAGAGCATGATGCGCAGGTTGCCGTGCCACGAGGCGTTGTCGTACTCGCCGACGCGCACGATGGCCGTGATGGTGCCGCCCTGGCCGTCGAGCGAGTTGCGCCCATGCGCCGTGGCGAAGTATTCGAACGTTTCGGAGAAGTTGAACGCCGCGCTGACGCCGTCCGCCAGCGCCCAGGTCGTGGGACTGGTCGAGGTGACGAGCGCCACCTCGCTGCCCTGCAATTGCTCGATCTTCTTCAGCTCGGCGTCACCGATGACGATGACGCCCTGCGGATCGCGCACGGGATCCGTTCCCGCCTTGTACATGGGCTTGCTGGCATCGATGAGGTAGTGACGCCCGTTGGCGTTCCAGACGTTCAGATTGCGCGTCACCCCTTCGAGATCGACGCCGCGCCCAGCCACGTTGGCATCGTAGATGCGGCTGGTGCGTTGGACGATGCTTCCGTCGGCGGCGCTGACGAGGAACCGCCACGCCTGCGAGAGTCCGATGTTGAGATCGAGGCGCCACGCCAGTTGTGGTGCGCGATCCAGAGGCGCGTAGATGACCAGGTTCGCACCGTCCGTCTGGCCACGCATGCCGCCAGGAACGCTCGCCCGCGCGCGCAGGACAGCGTCCGCCTCGGCAATCGCGGGTTGCAACACCACCGCGGCTGGCGTGGCGACGTAGGCGCCCTCGACGAGGATCGCGTTGCCCGCGGCATCCAGATGAAGGGCGAGCGTGGCCGGCCACACCGGCAGTCCGCGGTACATTTGGCGGAAACGCAGATTGCGACCACCGAGTCCATCCGGCTCGTTGCGTTCGAGCTCGAACTCCGTATCCGGATCGGCCACCCCGAGCAGTGTCGCGTGCGCGCGAAGGAAGGCGCGCGCGGTCGCTTCCTGCGCCTCGCGCGGATCCGCCTTCGCCAGGCCGGCCGCGGCGCGCGCGAGCACGGCGCCGCGGATTTGGCGGACGGTGTCATTCTCCTGCCGCCAGTAGACCTCGAGCCCGGGCCCGGCCTGTTGCGCGAGCCGTTGCAGGGCCAACGCGCGCGGCGCCCGTGCGTCGGCGGCCGGAACTGCGGCGGGCACAGGACCGGCGGGCGGCGCACCCACGGCAGCCGCGAGACGCTGGCCGACGCCCGACTCGCGCAAGCGCTTCGTCAGTTCCTCCGCGCGTGGATCAAGGACTGGAGCCGACGTGGTCGTTTCGGCAGGCCGCCCGGCGACGCCGCGCGCGGCGCCCAGCTTCAGGTGAAGGCGATCGAGCGCCTCGCGATCGGCCTCCGCCGCCGCGGCGACGACCGTCGTTCCGAGGAGTGCCAGGACCACCCAAGACCGCCCGACCCGCGTCCCACTAATCATGGGCTGGGTTCTAGTCGAACCCCCGGGCCGAGGAAACTCCCCAATCGAGGCCCCGGATCTCCACGCCGTGAACCACCAAGCTCGGATTGAACCACGAAGGTCACGAAGAACACGAAGAGAATGCCGGAAGCTGATTCGCAACCCCGCCTCCAGGTCACCGATTCGTCTGCCATTCCGAGTCCATCACTTCGTGGCCTGCGCTTCGTGGTTGTCACTGTTTCCACCAAGAACAGCCCCGGGTGCCAGGACTCGTCACGGACGGAACGTATGATCGAAGTTCCACATCGCGTTCTGCGAGGGGTCGGTCTGCCGCAAAAACTGTCTCGGCTTCAACCGCTCTACGTGACCATCGCAAAAGGCCACGTTCCAGCGCGCCTGATGCCGCGATCGCATCGCCGCACAGCTCGACGCATTCAACTCGCTGGCCAGACTGGAAACGACCACTCCCAACTCCTGCTGCACCGCACTCGAAGACAGCGCCTCCTCGAGAAAAGGTGATCCGAAGGTCCGCCCGCGCATCTCCGGCGTGCCCGACGGGGGTCCGCGGAGCACGGTATCTCCCATGGCAATCATGCGCGACGGACTTGCGACGGACTCCGGCTTGACCTCGTGGCGAACCGGCAACTGCTCCTTGCCCTCCGCAGTGTGCCGCCAGGTCCCACCCAAGCCTCGAAACTCGAACGGCATCTGCGAGCTTCCACGACCGTTGTAGCCATATCCGCCGACCGCGAAATGCTCGTCGAAACTCGCGTTGCGTTGCCTCGCCTCGCCGGACGGAGCCGGCGAGCCACCCGAATGGCTGCGCGCTACGGGATCGCTCTCCGACCCTCGGCATCGGCTCCCTACTCCACATAAAGAAACTCATTCGCGGCCAGCCAGGTGTGACAGAGATCGACCCACGCAGAATGGCGCGCGGCGGCACGGTCGGACCCTTC
>CAZYJB010000153.1:0-7841 GCA_964647675.1 uncultured Verrucomicrobiota bacterium
ACATCGACGACTTCGGAACCGGCCATTCGTCCCTCGCCTGTCTGCACCGCTTCCCGGTCGATGTGCTCAAGATCGACCGCTCCTTCGTCACGTCGATCACGCAGTCCAACCTCTTCTACTCGCTGGTCGAGGCCATTATCCACCTCGCTCGCGCCCTTCACATTCGCGTGGTGGCGGAGGGCATCGAGACTGCAGACCAGCTCGCGGTGTTGAAGCTGCTGGGATGCGACTTTGGGCAAGGCTACCTCATTTCGCGCCCACTGCCGCACTGGCAGGTGCCGGAGTTCCTCAATCAGCCGGTGGTACTGCCCATAGCCGAGCGCGCGGCCCTCGTGGCAACGACGCCCGTCCCGGCCGCCGTCTCCGCGGCGTGATGAAGGCGCCGGCTTTTCGGACGTGCCTTCAGCGCAGTCGGCTCGCGAGCGCCTCGGCCTGTTCGCGTTCAGGAAACTCCCCACCGCTGAGCGCCAGGTTCAATTGCTCGACAGCCTTGCCGCGCTCCCCGGATCGCTCGAGCACCACCGCGTAGTGGTACCGGTGCGCCGGCTTCGCGCGCGGCTGGACGACCGCTTTCTCCAGGCTCGCGCGCGCCTGCGGCAGTTGCCCCGCCTGATACTGGATCCAGCCCTTGGTGTCCCACACCACGGCTTCCCCCGGCGCCAGTTCCGCCGCCCGGGTCGCGATCTCCAACGCCCGCGGCAACTCCTTGAGCCGCGCCAGCACCATGGCGAGATTGTTCAACGTCGCGACGTCGTCGGGCTTGATGGCCAGCAGGCGCTCGTAAGCACCGCGCGCCTCGGCATCCTTCCCGGCGGCTTCGAGTACCGTTCCGAGGAAGAAATGGTCGCCCACACTTCCCGGCGCAAGTTCCAGCAGCTTGCGCGTCGTCTCGATCGCCTGCGGCCACTCCTTCTCCCGAAAGTAACCAAGGGCCAGCGCCTTAAGGATCCGTGGCTCGGCCGGCGCCAGCGTCCGCGCCTCGCCCAGAACGGTGATCGCCTCCCGGTAGCGGCCCACCAGACCAAGGTGCATTCCCAGCCTCAACCTGACTTCGGGGTTCTTGGGAAAGGCCGCCACCGCCCTCTGTAAAACCTCCTCGGCCTCCTTCTGGCGATCGGTGCGTTGATACACACCGGCCATCCCCAGGTAGCCGCGCGGCACGAACTTCCCTTCGCGTACCAACGACTCGAACCGCTCCAGCGCCTTCGCCACCTCGCCGGCCTCGGCGTAGGCTTCGCCCTGCCGGAGGACCGCGAGAACGTGAGTCTCGGGATCCATCGCCGCCTGGCTGAACGCCGTGATCGCCTCGGGCAGCCGCTTCATCGCGAGCAGGGTCTCCCCGAGCTGAAGCTTCGCCACGGCGTTGGTGGGCTGGCTTCGCACCAGGCCGCTCAGCTCAGCCAAGGACTCGTCGTACTTCGCGGCATTCCGATACGCGATCCCCAAAGCCAATGACGATTGGCCCGCCTCGGAGGACCATCGCTTGGCGCGCTCGAAGCACTTCAGCGCCGGCTCGGTTTCGCCAAGCACCAGGTGGGCGCTGCCCAGCACGAGATGCCCCACCGGGTTCGCAACCGTGTCCCCGAGCACCGGTCCGAGCAATTGCACCGTGCGCCGGTACTGGCGGGTCTGGTTGTAAAGGCTGCCCAGGTTGACTTTGACGCCGACGTATTCGGCCGGCGTTCCCACCAGTCCCTTCTCGAGATGTTCGATGGCCGCGGCGGTCTCGCGCACATCCTCGAGAATCAATCCGAGACGATGATTGGAGTGCCGATCTCCGGGATTCACCGCCAGCGCCCGCTGGAAGCACGCTTTCGCGTTGGCCAACTCGTCGCGGCTCGCGTGGATATCGCCGATCTTGACCCACGCTGTGGCCTGGCTGGGCGCCACGTTCACCGCGCGTTGCAAGGACGCGAGACCGGCATCCACCTGCCCTTGGAGGACCAGCAGAACCCCCTTGAGTTCCAGGGCGGGAGGCGAGTTGGCCTCGACGGCGAGGCGCTGATTCACCAAGTCCATCGCCTCATCCAGTTTCCCCTGTCGAAGCAGCGCCAACGCCCGACTGAGGTCGGGATTCTCCAATCCGTCCACCCCCGTCTCCAACACCGGGATGCTCACCCCCGGACTGCGCGACACGGCGGCGGCGAGGAGAAAAAAACACACCAGCAGGCGGAACCATCGGAGCGCCTCCCGATTCCGCGCCAGGGTCAGCGTCCACCCGTTCCGTTCGCTCCGCTCACCGGTCATCGCGCCATCATCCATTGAGGTTCTCATGGGAATCTTCCGCCCGAATTCTACGAGGCAAAAGCGGTTCTGAAAGCCGGGAAGCCGCCCGCGACAAAAAAAACCGCCCCCGGGGCCAGAGCCGGCCGGAGGCGGTTTCGAATCCCATCACGCGGGGGTCGACGCGCGATTACACCATCATGCGGCGGCGAATCATCCCCATGGCGCCCATCGACGCCGCGAGGAGCAGCATCGCCTGGCCACCATCCGGAACGCCCGTCGAACGGCGATTCACGGTGATGCGGTCCGCCTCCGTCGCCACGCGGCCACCGTCCACGGTGCCGTACACATTGAAGCTGTACGTTCCGGGTGCGAGCCCGGTGAACTTCACGTCGAACTCGAACGTGCGCTCGACCGAGCGATCGAAGGCTCCGTTGTGGCTCAGCGGCGTCACTTCCACATCGAGTCCCGCCGGCACTTCCGAGACATCCAGCGCCACGGTGTTGTAGGTCGCCACCGCAGTCGAGATGGCACTGTTGATGGTGGCCACGATCGTCGAGGTGTTGATGCCATTGTGCAGCGTGCCGCCGGTCGCCGTCGCGATGCGCCCGGCCTGTCCGGTCAGATTCAACCGGTTGGAACCCACATTAATGGCCTGCACGTTGATGCCCTGCGCCACCAGCGCGTTCGTGGCGTCCGCCTCGGTCTTCTTCCCATCGGACGGCGTCGTGCCGGCGGGGGACGGATCATGGCCCGGCGCATCGCCGAACCAGATCAGGATGCGCTCCGAACCTGCGCGCCATCCCGTCGCAGCGTCACTCGCCGCATGGAACAGGCCGTACAGGTTGGCTTCCGGTTCGTCACCGCCGCCGCTGGCGAACCATGAATTGATGCCCGCTTGCGCAGCCGCCTGATTGCCCGTCATGCCCTGGAACAACGCATACGAATTGTTGCCCAGTTCGCCGTTGTAATGCCCCACGGCGAACTGCACGTCGCCCAGGCCTGCGGCCTGGCTGAGAATTGAGCCCGCCGCCGCCTTAATGCTGGCGATGACGCCGCCCATGCTTCCGGTGGTGTCCGCCAGGAAATACACATCGACCTTGGAGGTCGTGGGTGCTCCGGCGCTGACTGTCACGGTCTTGTGGACCGTTGTGCTCTCTCCCACGTCGATCGTGTCACTGAACGAGGTGGGTGAGATGGAATCAGCCATTGCGATAGGAGCCCCCGCTCCCAACATCATCGCAACAGCCATTACCAGGTGGTTTCTGTTCATCGGTTTTGGTTTTGGTTGGTGGTTGCCGTGGCAACCGATCCCAAAAACCTCCGAGTCCTGCGCCCCGGCTTCCAAGCCGTGGGCGAATCGCCATTCAGAGATTCCGTTTGGCGGGTGGGTGGAGGGATGGTTGGTTCCGCAGCAACTTCTGCGCCAGTTACTGTGCCTGTTTCGCAGATTTCACGCGGACACGCTCAGGCTGGCGTACTTAGATAAGGAATTATCTCAGAAAAGTTTTCAGACGCTCTTCATTCTAAGAAATTCTGTTAAGCAAATCGACGAGGCGAGGTCGTCAAACTAGCAAACGCCATCCCAAAACGTTCACCACCAATAGGTAATGAACATCTTGACTAGAGTGTCAGCTTTTCCGACACCTCCATTGCACCTCCTCCCGAGGCACGATGGACAGGTGCCCCGCCAGCATCCCTCTGGAAACGAGGCGGCAGGAAGACACTACAAGTTTAGTCGGTGATTCCCAACATCCGGGACGGCCACCGCGAAAGTGGCGTGTTCAGGCCCCCTCTCGGAGATTCTGAGTTGAGGTGACCCGGCGCCCCCGGAAGCCGATGCCACCCGGTCCGGTCTGAGTTCCGTCGCCGAGCCATCGAGCCGGGAGCCTCTTCCCGTCGACGGCGATCGCGGCGGCCGACCGTCGGGTCCACGGACGCCTGCGACTCCTTCGCGTCGCTGGCAGGGAAAGGTCGGCACTTCAACCCACTCTCAAAGTGGCGCTTGCTCCCGCGCGCCCTTAGAGCCCAGGAAACTGTCAGGTTTCCCGACAGCTCACGAATCCACCCCGAATGATGCCCTTCGGTCCGGGAAGGCAACGCGAGTTGGTCGCGCCGAGCACCACCGTGTCCGGCCAGGCCCGATGACCCGTGTGAGACCTCTCCAGACGTCTACCGCACGCCGACGTGGCATTTCGGAGCAGACACCAAGGCAGCGGTCGGTATCGTCGCGCCGTCACCCTGCAAGCCCTCCCCATGAACCGACGTCCACTCGCCCTTTCTCTGTACGCCGCCCTCGCCCTGCTGCCGCTGTCCGCCGGCACAGCCGAACTCAAGTTCGCGATCACGCCCGGATTCTTCGAAGAGAAGCCCGGCGGCCTCGCCCTCGGTCCTTGCCATGGCGGCGCCGTCATCGACAAGGCAGGCAACGTCTACATCACCTCCGACACGCCGCGCGGCATCATCGTCTACAAACCGGACGGCAAGTTCCTGCGCGCCATCGGACCCACGCGCATCCACGCGCTGGAGATCCGCGAGGAGAATGGCACGGAATTCATTTACGCCGCGCGCCCGTCGGATCACCAGGTCGTCAAGCTGTCGCTGGACGGCAACAACGTCTGGACCCTGGGCGTTCCCGCCGAGTCCGGACTGTACCCCGAAGGCAAGGGCTTCAATCCCTGCGCCGTCACGGTCGGCCCGGACGGTTCGATCTTTGTCGCCGACGGTTACGGGTCGAATTTCGTGCTCAAGTTCGACAAGAACCTGAAGTTCCTCAAAGCATTCGGCGGGCCTGGCGAGGCGGAGGGCAAGTTCAAGACTTGTCATGGCATCGGGCTCGACCAACGCCAGAACAAGCCCCTGCTCCTCGTCTGCAATCGCAACAACAACCGCGTTGAGCACTGGGATCTCGACGGCAATTTTGTGCGCGTCATCCAGAAGGACTTGCGCATGCCCGCGGCCGTCTATTTCCGCGGCGACTACGCGATTTTCCCGGAGCTGCAGGGACGGGTCACGGTGCTGAACAAGGACGGATCGATCGCCGCGCAGGTCGGCGACAATCCGGACCAGAAACAGCGCGCCAACTTCGGCCTCGCGCCCGAGCACTGGCGTCCCGGCATCTGCAACTCACCGCACGGCGCCGCCATGGACAAGGACGGCAACCTGATCGTCTCCGAGTGGAGCCAGTTCGGCCACCTGCATCGCTTCGCCAAGCAGAACTGAGGCGCGCACGCCGGGGTCGGGGAGACGGGCTGTGGCCAGGCACGGCGGGCGGTCCTCCATGGCCCTTGACCGTCCCCGGCATCAAAACCAAGCTCTCCCACCGCGTCGCGAGCCGGTCCCGTTTCGGATCGTTCCGACGGTCTTGCGCCGACGCCACCGAGATACTCATCCTCATCGTCGCACCAACCCTCCATTCCCTCCCCGTATCATGTCCCTGCGCCTTGGCGATCTCGCCCCAGATTTCTCGGCCGACACGACCGAAGGAAAAATCCAGTTCCATGAATGGCTCGGGACTTCCTGGGGCGTGCTCTTCTCGCACCCGGCCGATTACACGCCGGTCTGCACCACCGAGCTGGGTTCGGTGTCCAAGCTGAAGTCCGAGTTCGCGCGGCGCGGTGTGAAATGCGCGGCCATCTCGGTCGACCCGCTCGAGGCGCATCGCGGCTGGATCGCCGACATCAACGACACCCAGCAGACGAGCGTCGATTTTCCCATCATCGCCGATCAGGACCGCAAGGTCGCGGCCCTCTACGACATGATCCATCCCAACGTGGACGACAAGGCCACGGTGCGGTCGGTCTTCGTCATCGGACCGGACAAGAAGATCAAGCTGACCCTGACCTACCCGATGTCGTGCGGGCGCAACTTTGCCGAGATCCTGCGTTGCCTCGACTCGCTGCAACTGACCGCGAAGCACAAGGTCGCGACCCCCGCCGACTGGCAGAACGGACAGGATTGCATCATCACCCTCGCCGTGAAGGACGAGGAGATCTCCGCCCTCTTCCCCAAGGGCGCGCGCCGCGTGCGGCCCTACCTGCGTTACACGCCGCAGCCCAATCTCTGATCCCGGGTTTTGGCGGACGCGCCGGCCATCGTCCCATTCCACCCCATGAGGTCGCCATGCCTGAAAGCGCCATCCCATCGGACAACGACAGCTCCCGCACCCAGTTCTGGGTGCGACGCTGGGAACGCGACAAACATCCGTGGGACCTCGGCAAAGTACCGCCCGACCTCCTTCGGTTTTTGGGCGAGGACCATCCGCAGCCCGCACGGGTCCTGATTCCCGGATGCGGCTCGGGATACGAGGTCCGTGCCTTCGACGACGCGGGCCACGATGTGCTCGCCGTCGATTTCTCCGGACCCGCGGTGACGCACGCGAAGGAAATTCTGGGCCCGCTCGGTGACCGCGTCGTGCAGATGAATTTCTTCAAGCACGACTTCGGCGATGACCGGTTTGGACTCGTGTACGAGCGCGGATTCCTGTGTTCGCTCCCTCAGGAGCGATGGCAGGAGTACGCCGCCAAGATGGCGCATCTCATCAAGCCGGGCGGCCGGTTGATGGGGCTTTTCCTCTACGGTCTGGAGCCCGAGCCACCGCCTTTCCCCTTGAATGACGAGACCGCGGCCGCGCTGCTGGGGCCTTACTTCGAGCTGAAGCAATCCCGACCCGCCGCGCCGGACACCGTCCCGGTTTACCAAGGCATGGAACGCTGGCAGGAGTGGGTGCGGCGCAGTCCGGGATAGGCCGGCACCGGCACGTGTTGGGCAGCGAGCCGGTTGTGGGACGCGAGCCAGGTGACGGCTTGCGTGGTCGTGGGTGGGTTACGAGTTCGTTGGTGGGTGGCGAGCTCTGTCTGGCAACTCGGTGTCCGATCAGGACACCGACCGGCCCCTTTCACCCAGCGCCTGCACCCCTGCTCGGGCTCCGCCCGACTCGCCGGTCGGAGCCGGCGAGCCACCATTCCAGTCGAGGCTCAATTAGCACGTGGATCCCCAGCTTCCACGCTCAGCACGTCGAGCAAGTAACGCAGTTCCTCGCGCACCTCTTCATCGCCCTCCACGGTCTGCGCGATCTCGGCACGGACCAACTCGCGGAAGCGGCGGCGCAACCGATGCACGGCCACCCGCACGGCGTTTTCGGTCCAGCCGAGTCGTTGCGCGGCATCGCGCTGGTTTCCAGCGACGACCTCCCCCAGCAGCCAGGGTTTCAGCACCTGCCAGGTCTCGTCCTTGTCCTCGGTGGCATGCTCCTGCGCTAACTCGGCCACTGCGCGATTGACGAGGTTCACCGCCCGATCGCGGTCGAAACTTTGGGCCGCGGGAATGCTGGGCGCAGGGACTTCCTCTCCCGCCAACTCCAGCGCCTCGATGCCAAAGCCGCGTCGCGCGTCCGCACGTCGCAAGGACCAGATCACAGTGGCGAACAGAAGCAGGCTCCCAAGGGAGGCCAACCCCTGCACGACGGGGTCGAATCGGGGCAATTCGATGCCGCCCGCGACTTCCACTCCCGGCGGCCGCACCGGCTCCACGGGAATCCACCCGTGCTGCCAGGCGTGGTAGCCGGTCGCCCCCATCGCGAGGAACGAAGACACGACGCCACACACGCACATCGCCAG
>CAZYJB010000154.1:0-7803 GCA_964647675.1 uncultured Verrucomicrobiota bacterium
CCGGCGCCGCGGCTACCTGGGGAAAAAGGTCCTGAACCCGCGCATTGCAGGAGTCCGCGGGCGGCGCTCCCACGAACACCTGAAGATCTTCCGGTTTCTCGAGACGTGCGGAATCCAGTTCCAGATCTCCCACTTCCTCCGGCGAACGCGTCTCGCCCTGCAGATGCCGGACAAACCACGCGAAGATCTCCGTCCGCGATCGCGCATGATACGAATGCCCACCCGGCGTCTCCACGAGGCGAAGGTCGTTCGCAGCCCGGAACCGCCGGTAAACCGACGCAACCTGGGCGTGGACTTCGCGGATCGACTCGAGGGTGAAGATCCCGTCGCGATCGGACGACGCGATGAGGAGCGGTCGAGGCGCCACGAGAGCCCCCACGTCAGCGAGATCCCAGCGGCGCGTGTTGATCCACCAGATGCAATCACAGTGGCCGTCGATCGTCCGGTCGTGAATCTGCGAGAAGAGCGTCGCCGTGCCGCAGACCGGCGCGGCCACGCGGACACGTTCGTCGGCCGCGGCCGTCCACCAGGTGGTCACTCCGCCGCCGGAGATGCCGGTCATACCCAGCCGGTCAGGGTCGACCTCAGGCCGGTTGACGAGCAGATCCAGGGCGCGGATGGCACACCAGGTCTCGATTCCCGCCGGGGTGTAGCCGCGGGAATACCAATGCCACCAGCCCTCGCGGTACGGACCGTGATGATAGCCCGGGATCTCACCCAGCTGCACGGTGTCGGTGATGAGACAGACGAAGCCGAGTTCGGCAAACTTCCGCGCGTGCGCCTGGTAGGCGGCCTTGGGCTCGCGAGCGTGCCCGCTGACGTAGAGCACCGCCGGCAGCCGGCCTTGGGTCTGCGTGGGCAGGTAGAGATTCGCGGTGATGTACAGCCCGGGCCAGGCCTCGTAGGCGAGTTTCTCGATACGATAGCCAGTGCGCTCGATCCGGCCCGTGAGGTGCACCGGCGGCGGCTCGCGATCAGGCCGCCAGGCATGCTCGATGCCGAGCATCTCGCGCCACTGCGCGCGGAGGGTGGGACTCTCCCGGCGCCATTCGGAAGCGCGCCTTGCCGCGAGTCTCTTCCCGCACTCGGACGTGATGTCCGACGCATAGACGGAGAGAGCATCGCGAATATTGCCGGACGCAACGAACCGGCTGGCCACGGTGACGGGCTCGCCCGCCGCGGCGGCATTTGGTGCACGATGGACTGCCGATCCGGCCGCCAGACACAGGCAACCCGTCAGGAACTCGCGTCGGTGCATGACGCGACGCTGCCAGAGGTCAGGGATCTCGGCGACTCCCGACCCGCCTCCCTGCCCGGCGCCGAAAATGACACGGGAACGTCACGGAAGTGTCCGCGGGACGCGATGCCCGGGTTTGAGAATCCGATTCCTCGCTTCATTCTTTCCTGACGATGCAGACCACGCGCCGCCACTTTCTCTCCAGTGCCACCGCGGTTTCCGCGGCTTTCCTCGGACTCCGGCAGTTCACGGCCCGAGGCCAATCCGCGTCCGGCAGTCTCCGGGTCCCGCGGCGGCAGACCCAGGCCTACCAGAACGAAATCGAGCGTTACGGGCCGTTGCTGCCCGACCCGCACCGCATTCTCGATCTACCCCGCGGATTCCGATACACCATCCTCTCCCGGACGGGCGACACCATGAGCGACGGCTTCCGGGTGCCGGGCGCACCGGACGGCATGGCCGCGTTCCAGGCCGGGAATGGCCGGGTCATTCTCGTCCGGAACCACGAACTCGCCAGCGATGCGACGTTCGTGGGGCCCTTCGGAGCGGACAACGCCCTCTTCCCCCGCCTCGACCGCGACCGAGTCTATGATTCCGGCGAGGCTCTCCGGCCGCATCTCGGAGGAACGACCACGGTGGTCTATGACCCCCAGTCCGCGACGGTGGAGCGCCAGTTCCTGAGCCTTGCCGGCACCTGCCGGAATTGCGCCGGCGGCCCCACACCGTGGAACAGCTGGATCACCTGCGAGGAGACCGTGGAACTTTCCTGGGATTCCGAACGAGCGGCCCGGCGTCGGCGGCGCGCGACTCAAGATGAACGACGCTCGGAAGGCGATCCCCTGCCCGAGCGCGACAACTTCAACGAACGCGACCACGGCTACAACTTCGAGGTCCCTGCCAGCCCGGATCCGGGCCTGGTGAAGCCGGTTCCGTTGAAGGCCATGGGGCGTTTCTATCACGAAGCGGTCGCCGTGGATCCCGTCAGCGGGATTGTCTACCAGACTGAGGACCGCGAGGACGGTCTGATCTATCGGTTCATCCCGAGAAACCGCGGCCGCCTCGCGGAAGGCGGGAAGCTTCAAGCCCTCGCCCTGGCGGGCAAGACCGCGGCCGACACCAGGAACTGGCCTGAGACCGGCAAGCCCAAGCTCGCGGTGGGTGAGGTGCAGGACGTGAAATGGATCGACCTCGACGACGTCGAATCGCCGAGGGACGACCTTCGCCTCCGGGGCCACAAGAAGGGCGCAGCCCGATTCGCGCGGGGTGAAGGCATGTGGTACGGACGGGCCGAGATCTTCTTCGCCTGCACCAACGGAGGAATCAGTAAGACGGGACAGGTGTTTCGATACACACCCAGCGCCGACGAAGGAACGGACCGTGAGAGGACCAACCCGGGCAAGCTCAGTCTCTACCTCGAGCCGAACAACACTCATCTGATCCAATCCTGCGACAACGTCACGGTGGCCCCGTGGGGCGACCTGGTCATCTGCGAGGATGGCCCCGAGCACAACTACCTGCGCGGCGTCACGCCCGAAGGCCGGATCTACACGCTCGGCGACAGCGCGTACCACGTGCGCTCGGAGCTCTGCGGCGCCTGCTTCTCGAACGAGCCTCCGATCCTTTTCGTCAACCTTCAGAATCCGGGGCTGACCCTGGCCATCACCGGGCCCTGGGTCACGGGGTGATGATCGCGCTCACCGCCCGATCGGGATCGACTTGCGGACCGATGGATTCCGCGACCGCGGCAAGGGTAACGACCGCGCGGTAGAACCATAGGGAGACCGGTCCGTGGAGTCCGAATCCGCAGACTCCGATTTCCGCCCATCCTGTTCATCCTGCAAATCCTGTCCGGTCGTCTTCGCCATCTCTGCCTTCGACTTTGGCAATCGCCGTGCTGACGCACCGGGATGGTCCCAGTTGCACCTTGTCATCCCACGGGACCGCCAACATCGCGCGCGCCACGCCCCTATGGATACTCACCGCCTCTGCCGCCGCGCCTTCCTCGCGACCCTGGGAGCCGCGAGGTCTTCCTTTCGTGGATTGGCTGCAACCGCCGCCGCCCGGCCGAAGGTTCCCATCGGCCTCCAGATGTATTCGGTCCGCGACGACGAGAAGCGCGACTTGCTCGGCACCCTCGCGGCCTTGCGCAAGATGGGCTATGAGGCCGTGGAGTTCTGGGCGCCTTACTTCAACTGGCCCCCCGCCCGCGCGAAGGAGATTCGCAGGCAATTGGATGATCTCGGTCTGCGCTGTTACTCCAACCACACCGCCAGGGAGCATTTCGACGACGGGCACCTGCCGCGGGTCGTCGAACTGAACCACAGCTTGGGCAGCGGTTACGTGATCATGGCGCACGCGGGTCCGTAGAAGGATCTCGATGGCTGACGACGCACCGCGGAGGCGCTGGCGAAGGCGGCGCCGAAACTCAAGCAAGCCAATCTCGGGTGTGGCTATCACAACTGGGATATCGATTTCCGTCCCGGGGAAGGCATCGATCGTTGGAAGGAGTTACTCGAAGTCGTCGCGACCGTGGGAGGTGTCGAGCATTACCTGATCGAACAGGAGGGAAGCCGGTTCCCGCCGATGGAAACGGCCAGGCGCTGCCTGGACAACTTCCGAGCCATCCGCGGGTGAGTCAGCAGTCGAATGGAAGGGGGGGGTGAACAACCCATGGTCGGGCGGGGTTGCGCGGTGTCATTGTCCTGCCATGAAGGCCTCCCTTCCCGGACCCGAGGCGAGCTGAATCCACCAGACATGGATCCATCCCGGCTTCCCAACCGTGACGGTGAACCAGGAGCACTCCCGTGAAGAATCCACTGAAACAGTTGTCCGATCACGGGCAGTCCGTCTGGATCGATACCCTGAGCCGCCGCCTCATCACCCGTGGCGAACTCCAGCGGTTGGTCGAGATGGACGGCGTGCGTGGACTGACCTCCAATCCGTCGATCCTCCAGCGGGCGCTCGCAGAGACCGACCAGTATCGGGACATCCTGGAAGCCGAGGACTCGCAAGGCCTCGACGCCAAGGCCCTTTACGAACGCATCGCGGTGCGGGATATCCGCGACGCCGCGGATGTCCTGCTGCCGGTGCACCGATCCACTTCCCGGCGCGATGGCTACGTCAGCCTGGAAGTGTCCCCGTTGCTCGCCCACGACACCGCAGGCACCGTCGCCGAGGCGCGCCGGCTGTGGCGGCTCGTGGACCGCGAGAACCTGATGATCAAGGTTCCAGCCACGCCGGCGGGCATCAAGGCAGTGCGCCAACTGATCGGCGAGGGACTCAATATCAACGTCACGCTCCTGTTCAGTACCGGCACCTATGAGCAGGTGTTCACCGCCTACATGGATGGGCTCGAAGAACGGCTCAGCCAGGGCGGCGATCCTGGGCGAGTCGCCAGTGTGGCCAGCTTTTTTGTCAGCCGCATCGACACCGCCGTGGACCGATGGATTGGAGAACGAATCAGGTCCTCCGCAGACCTGACGGTGAACGCCCTGCTTCATTCGCTTCTGGGCAAGGTCGCGTGTGCCAACGCTCGGACCGCGTACCACCGGTACCTCGCCATGCTCGGAAGCGCGCGCTGGCAGGACTTGAGTCGGCAGGGCGCACGCAGCCAGCGCCTCCTGTGGGCCAGCACCGGAACCAAGAACCGATCATTGGGCGACGTGTATTACGTTGAGGAACTCATCGGCCCCGATACGGTCACCACGCTCCCACCCACCACCCTCGACGCCTTCCACGACCACGGCCGGGTCAGGGCATCGCTGACAGAATCCCCTGGGGGTGCAGCCCAGATCATGGAGGATGTTCATGCCGCCGGAGTTCCTTTCCATGAGATCACGGATCGCCTCCTGGCCGACGGCCTCGAGCAGTTCACGGCTGCCTTCGAACGGCTCGTGCCGAAGACCCGTCGAGTCCCAGTGCCCATCAGCCACGATTCCATGGATCACCTGCGGATCCGGCTTTTCAAGGAACTGCACGCGGGAGGACAGCCCCATTGAATCCGCCCCAACCGGGCAAGCCGATAGCCAACGCATCTGGCAGCGCCCGGGGGCGCGGCCGTCCCTTCGAGTTCCCGCAGTCTGGCGCGGTCTGGCCGCCCCGAATGGGGCCGGGGCCTTGCCCATCGACGTGGGATTGGCCCCTGCCCTCCGCGCTCCGTCTCAACCCAGAGACAAGAAATCAATCCCATGAAACACAGCAAACATCATAACCACGCCCGGGGAACCCAGGATGGTTCCCAATCGGTTCGTTTCGAGTTCTCCCACCCCACCGCCACCACGGTCTGTCTGGCCGGAACGTTCAACGACTGGAGTCCCGTCACCAAACCCCTGCATCCCTTGGGGGGCGGGCGGTGGATCAAAGACACGGTCCTCCCTCCGGGCATCTACGAGTACTGCCTGGTGGTGGACAATGAATGGATGCCGGACCCGCGGGCCACGGAGTCCGTGGCCAACCCGTTTGGCGGAGTGAACTCGCTGCTTCGGGTAACCAATCCGGCGGGATGAGCACCCAGCGTCGCGAGGGATGACGTTCGGAGTTCACACCAGGATCCTCACTCACTTTTCAGACGGGCGCTACAAGGCGGGCTGCGCATCCCGGGGTGCAGCCCATCGCCCGCGCAGCGATTTGACGACCTCGACGACCAGCAGCGGGACGGTCCCCAAGGCGAGGAACAGAAGGTCGTCGGCGAATGGCACCGGGGTCGTCCTGAGGAATCCGGAGAGCATGGGGCTGTGGTGACTCGCGACCTGAAGTGCGAGGGAGGCGACGATCACCGTCGTGAGGGTCGCATTGAAGGGGGTCTGCGCGCGCCACAGAGGCTTCAACGGACTGCGGGCGCCAAAGGCACGGAGAAGTTCGGCATACACCAGCACGGTGAACGCCCCGGTCCGGGCCTGTTCGAGCGTCCCTGTCCGCAGGCCATGGAGGAAGGCGACGAAAGCCACCCCCGCGGTCAGGATCCCGGTGATTCCCATCGTCCAGAGAAAGCTGCGATTCGTGATGCGTTCGGACCGCGGGCGCGGACGGCGTTTCATCACTTCGGGATCGATGCGGTCGGTGGCCAGGCACAGTGCAGGCAGGCCGTCGGTGACGAGGTTGATCCAGAGCAGATGAATGGGCAGGAGGGGCGCCGGGAAGCCGAGCACCAGGCCGAGGGTCATCAGGAGCAGCTCGCCCGTGTTCCCCGCCAACAGGAACTGCAGCGTCTTGCGAATGTTGTCGTAGATGCCGCGGCCTTCCTCCACGGCCGCCACGATGGAGGCGAAGTTGTCGTCGGTGACGATCATGTCCGAAGCCTGCTTGGTGACTTCGGTCCCCGACTTTCCCATGGCGATGCCGATATCGGCGCCCTGGATGGCCGGGGCGTCGTTGACACCATCGCCCGTCATCGCGACCACCGCGTCGCTGTTCTTCCACGCGCGAATGATGCGCAGCTTGTGTTCGGCGGTGACGCGGGCGTAGACGGCGATTCCGGTGACCCGCTTCTGCAATTCGGGTTCGGACAGGGATTCGATCGCGACGCCCTCGATGGCGGTGTCGGTGGGTGAGGCGATCCCAGTTTCCCGGGCGATGGCGATGGCGGTTTCCGGATAATCGCCGGTGATCATCACGACGCGGATGCCTGCCCTCTGACAGGTGGCCACGGCGTCCCGGGCCTCGGGCCGCGGGGGATCGTACATTCCCGTGAGACCCACCAACACGAGGTCGCGTTCCACGGTCTCCGGGTTGAGTTCCTCGGCCGGGTTGGTTCCGAGGTCGCGATAACCGGAGGCCAGAACGCGAAGAGCCTGTTTCGCCATGGCGGAAACTTCCCCCAGGATGCGGTCGCGATCCGATTCAAGGAGAGGCCGCACCCCGGACCGGGTATGAACTCGCGTGCAGCGCTGAAGCAGAATGCCCGGCGCGCCGTTGCTGAGCGCGCGGAGGGTTCCATCGGGCATCCGGCGGATGACGGAGCTTCGCTTGCGGTCGGAATCGAAGGGAAAGGCCCGCACCTTCGGCCATTCCCGTTCGATGCGATCGCGGTCCCCACCGGCCTTGGCACCGGCGGCGAGCATGGCGGCTTCAGTGGGATCACCGACCGCCCTCCAAACCCCGTTTTCCTCGACCTGGTGCGCACTGTTGCAACCGAGCAGGATCGTCGCCAACTCGAGCAACGGAGCGGCGTCCGCAGGGTCCGGCTTCCGTCCTTCGAAGCGCACCTCGCCATCCGGTCCATAGCCCTCGCCTGTGACTTCGTAATTCCGGCCATCGACGTACAGCGCGCGTGCGGTCATCTCGCCGACGGTCAGGGTACCGGTCTTGTCGGTGCAGATGACGGTCGTCGCCCCCAGGGTTTCGACGGCGGGCAGTCGTCGGACCAGCGCCCTTCGGCGCGACATACGGAGCACGCCGAGCGCGAGGGCCACCGTGACAACGGTGGGCAACCCTTCGGGCACAGCGGCGACGGCAAGGCTGACCGTGGTCATGAGCAGTTCGGGGAGCTTCGTTCCCCGGAGCAGCCCGAGGCCGAACAGGAGCGCGACGATTCCGAGCGTTGTCCACACCAGGAGACGTCCCAGGGC
>CAZYJB010000155.1:0-7774 GCA_964647675.1 uncultured Verrucomicrobiota bacterium
GCCGGCGGCTTTCTCGGCACGGTGATTTCCGCGCTGGGCGTCGGAGCCGGCACCGCGCCGGCATCGCTGCCGGGCCCCGGACCGCGCGCGCGTGCGAAGGCCGTCATCTACCTGTTCATGTGCGGCGGCGTGAGCCACATCGACACCTTCGATCCGAAGGACAACCGGCTGGCCGGCACGCTGATCGATGCGATCGGATTCGGCGACAACCTGGCCGAGATGAAGCGTCCGGTCATTCCGTGCCGCCGCACCTTCACGCGCTACGGCGAATCCGGCATGGCGGTTTCGGACTGGTTTCCGCACGTGGGCGGGGTGGTGGACGACATCGCGCTGATCCGCTCGATGTGGTGCCACGAGACGAATCATTTTCCCGCGGTCATCGAGACTTCGACCGGGCATCGCGAACGTTTTCTCGAGCATCCCTGCCTCGGCAGCTGGGTCACGCACGCCCTCGGTCGGGCCACGGAGAACCTGCCCGCCTTCGTCAATCTCGGACGCCCCACGTCGCCGGTACAACTGAGCGGCGGGTACCTGGGCGCGGCCGTTTCCGCCACACCCCTGCTGGCCGGTGACGTGCCCATCCGCAACCTGCGACCACCGGCCGGAGTGGCCCCCGCGGAGCGTGACCGGCATCGGGCCCTGCTCGAGGAACTCAACCGCGATTTCCGCGCGCAATACGCGATCGAGAGTTCGATTCGCGGCCGACTCAAGGCCTACGAACTCGCGGCGCGCATGCAGCTCAGCGCACCGGAGGCGGTGGATTTCAGCCGGGAACCGGACTCCGTCAAACGCCTGTACGGCATTGGCGCCCGGGAAACCGACGACTTCGGCAAACAGCTCCTGCTGGCGCGCCGTCTGGTGGAGCGCGGCGTGCGCTTCATCCAGATCTGCCACGCGGGCGGCGGCAATGGCGCGTGGGACGCTCACGACGACATCGAGAGCCACGCCCCGCTCTGCCGGCAGACCGACCAGCCGATCGCCGGGCTGATCCGCGATCTGAAGCAGCGGGGGATGCTCGAAGACACCCTGGTGGTGTGGACCAGCGAGTTCGGCCGCACCCCGTGGTCGCAGAACACCACCGGGCGCGATCACAACGGGAAGGGATTCTCGACCTGGCTGGCTGGGGCGGGCGTCCGCGGCGGCATGGTGTACGGAGCGACCGACGAGTTCGGCTACAAAGCGGTCGAGAACCCGGTGTACATCGCCGATCTTCAAGCCACGCTCCTGCATCAGCTCGGACTGCCCATGGCCCAGATGGAAGTCACCATCAACGGGCGTCCCGTGCGGCTCGTGCCCGAGGGCGGATCCGCGAAGCCGGTGCACGGAATCCTCGCGTGAGGGCGCTTACGAGGGTTTGACCACGGGCGCAACCGGGGCGCCGCCTTCCGATGCCGGCGCCGACGACGGCGCGCGCAGCTTGAGCAGCTTGGTCATCACATCGAACCAGACCGGCGCACCCAGCGAGACCGCGATGATGGTCGCCGACAGTCCAAGGAGCTTCGCCACCAGATCCCAGCCCATCTCCGGAGGAGTCGACCAACCGAGAGGCAGTCCCAGCGATTCGATCTGATGCTTGAGGGCGCCCGCTTCGGAAACGGGATCGGGCAGCACCTGTAGGACGCCAAAAAGAGCGGGGCCGTTGGTCACGGCGATCGACACCGCATGGCCCTGGCTGTTGGTCGGCACCTTCACCAGGAAGCCCGCCTCGGTGCTGCCCATGGGAATCACGACCTGATCGACGCTCAGAGTCACCCCGCTGTTCGTCTCCTGGACTTTCAGTTGATAGGGGATATCGCTCGAAGCCTTGGATGCGCGCACGATACGGCCCACGGCGGAGGAGCCGGCGCGGACGGGATTGGGCTCGAAGACCATGGATTCCGCGGCTCCCGGCGCCTGGGATCCGGGAGCGATCGGTGCCGTCTCGGGCCTGGTGCGCGCAGCCAGTTCGCGCCCACGGTCACTCTCCGCGAAGGCTTCCGCCTGGGCGACCAGCGAGCGGCGCAGGGCGGAGTCGGACGAAAGCTTCTGCACGATTGCGAGGGAATCCACGTTCATGGCCAGGGTCACCAGGGCGGCCAGAAACAGGGTGTGATAGAGGGCGCGACGCCGGTACCAGCCGCCCGAGCGGGACATGCCTTCGTCGAACCAGGTGCCGACGCGCACTTTGAAGGCGGCCAGATCGCCGTTGGACTCCCGCGCGAGGCACGCGAGGGCGAGCCGCAGCGGGGCCGGTGGTGCCGCCGAAGCGACGCCCTGGGCGGGCACGGGTGCGGCATCGAGCAGGGCCTGAAGCGCGGCTCCGCTGCTGCGGCCGACCACCGCGAGGAGTTCCTCCTGCAGGGATGCCACGGCGGTCGCCTCGTTCACCCTGGCGAGTCGATCCTGGATTGCGGCACCGAGCGCCGACCCCGGAAGGTTGGGCTGCGCCGCCGACAACGCGCCGCGCACCTTTTCCGCCAGATCGTTCGCCGTGCCCGTGACAGGATAGGTACTGACGACCCGACGCACCTCATCCTGCGCCCCGAACAGCGCGGGTCGGACACCCAAACTGTCCAGCAGCGCGGTGGCGAACAACTCCCGCGAGAGACTCGAGGGAGCTGTGACGCGGGCACCGTCGGGCGCCGTCTCCACCAGATTGGACGGCGAGCACACCGCCTTGATGAGCGGGTGCTCCATGAATGCCCGGGCGAAGGCGTGATCGCGGGACCCGGCGCCCAGCAGGAGCTGGATCCCGCGCCAGAGTTCCTTGTGCCGGAGGCGTCCGGCGGAGGACACCACCTCGAACAAAGCGGAGACCAGAAGGCTGAGCAGCAGATAGACAAAGGCCAGGCCAATGGCCACTTCGAGGATGGCAGTGTCGTGCATGGAGGCAGGGGTTGAGGGTGGGAGACGCCGTCTTGGCGAGCCTCAGGTGAGTTCGATCCGTCCACTGTTGGAGAGTCCGTAGTAGTGGGCCGGGTTCAGCAGATCGGCGGCGGGAATCATGTAGGCGAAGCCGCCGCCTCCCGCGATGTGCATGCCCAACAGGGTCGTGCCGTCGGGACTGACCACCGGGGAACCGCTGTCGCCGCCACGCGTCGACACGTTCCCACCGCAGATCCAACGGATGATCCGGCGGTGCCAGACCGAAATCCTCGCCAGCGATGACCCAGCCTCGTACGGGATGGTGAGCTGATCCCCTGCATAGCGTTTGGGATCCGCGGCGCGAATCGGCATATCTTCGGGAACAAGAATCACCGCCGAGCTCGGCAAGCCCGCCTCGGTCAGCGCCGGTCGGGTGGGCGGCAACGCGGGCAGCAGGTCGCGGATCAAGCCCGGGTTCACCACCTTGGCGATCGCGCCATCGAAGCAGTGGTAGAATCGATCGAGGATGAATCCCTGGTGCCTGGTCGCCTGGGCCACCTCGACCTGGCCACCGGAGGTGCGCACCGATGCCCCGGGCGCGAAGTCGGGATAGTACTCCTGCGCGAGAGCCAACACGTGCAGGCAACTGATGACATACTCATCCGGGCTCCACCGGCCGGTTGCGTCCGTGATTCGGACCTTGCAGGTAAGCGTGCCGAAGGCCTGTTTCCGACCGTCGGCTACGATGAGACACCGATGCGCAGGCATGGTGATGCTCGTTGAGGGGGAGGAATTCGAGAGCGGCCGCTCCGGGCTACTTCAGCCGGTTCGCACGCCGCGCCTCGTCGAGATTGGCGATGTCGATCTCGACGCTCGGAACGGAACCCAGTTTCTCCACCAGATGTCGGCTGAGGTCCTGGATGAATTCCGCAGGTGTCAGGATGGCCTCGACGTTTCCCTCGTGCTCCACCTCGACGGAGATCTTGAGCGGGCTTTCCTTGACGATGGATTTCAGCTTCGCCTTCAGCGAGGCGCCTGTTCCGGAAGTGCGCGAGTAGGCGGCCAGATGTTGCCGTACCCGGGCCTCGATCGTGGCGGCCGCCTCGAGATAGCGCTTGAGATCGTCGGATAGCGTCAGAATCAGCGTCTCAATCGGTGGCGCGGCGGGCGCGCTGGAACGTGCCCGAGCCACCGACTCCTGGTAAGCCTTTCCCGCGGCCACGCGCGTGGCGTTGGTCAACACCTCCAGCCCGACCGCCTGCGGCGACCGCGTGTGTTTCAGGCTGACCGTGAGTTGCCGGGTAGCGAGGTCGTAGACCGCGCCGTCGACGGCGTAGTCGCCGGCGCCATTCGCTGGAACGTCGGGAATCTCGAGGCGTGAAACCTGACGAAGACTCGACATCCATGCGTTCCTTTCGCCCTCCGAGATCGTGCCGGTGATTCGATTCCCCGTTCCTCCCCCGCCGATCGGTGCGCTTCCACCGGACGCCTCGCTGGCCGTGGCCGACGGCAGCGTTCCGGTTGGGTGATAAAGGGATTCGAAGGGTTTGTCGCCGGGCCGCGCGACCTGGACGCTCAGGTAGCGGAAGGTCATGAAGCTGACGTACTGGTAGGGGTACCGAGGCACCGTGAAGTTGCGCGCTTCACCCACCTCGGTCAGGCGCGCCTTGGCCAGGGCATTCGGATCGAAGGAGGAGACCGGGTCCGGTCTCTTGCCGATCAGCTCGTGCAGGTTGAGATAGAAGAAGTGATTCGTCCGTGAGGGTGACTTCAGTCGCTCCTGGAGTTCCCGCGGTTTGATGACCGGGTAGAGGCCCTTGGCCGCGTAGTGGATGACCACGATCTTGAGGGTGACGGGGGTGCCGGCCGGCTCGTTGTCGAGCGCCGTGGCCCGCTCGGGCTTGGGTGCGAGCACCTTGTCGGTGAGTGAATCGGGGACCGGCGGGACGCCCACGGCCGCCTTGGCCGCGGCCTTGGCGAGCTCGATGGACGAGTCGATCACATCGAAGATCCGCTTGTTGAGTTCCCGGTTGTCGGTGATCGAATTCAGGCTCTGCAGACTCCAGCCCTGCCCGAGATTGAGCGCGAACTTCGCATTGCCCAGCCCCGCGCGACTCGACACTGCGTACTGCTCCTCGAAGTCGGGGAGGAACGCGATGTCCATGTTCCCGCGCATGGGTTGGTAGGCGTAGGCGCTGTTGTCGTTGGAGACGTTCCGTTCATTCACGCCGGTGCCGGACGAGGGTGTCCCACTGGAGTCCGAGGCCGCCGTCGCGGGTCGCGCCGTGCCGGGGTTCACCCCCGACGAGACCACGGTGTTGGACTTCGATCCTCCATCCGATGCGCCATTCCCAGCCGCCGCCGATTGGAGGCGGATCGCATGGTCGACGGCCTCCCTGCTGGGGGGCGCAATGGTGGTCTTCGGGATGATGATGTCATTTGTGCGGCTGACGAAGAATTCGGCGAGGCCGGTCTCCGGACGGACATCGCGCAGGATGACTCCCTGGTTGTCGGGTGTCATGACTCCGTTCGCGAGATAGATATCCGTGCGCACCGGAAAGGACTCAATGACATTGAGGAAGGGACGCGGCAGATAGTAGCGGATGCCCT
The DNA here is from genome assembly GCA_964647675.1 of uncultured Verrucomicrobiota bacterium. GTDB lineage: Bacteria > Verrucomicrobiota > Verrucomicrobiia > Limisphaerales > CAIMTB01 > CAIMTB01. Next base: position 5,455 of record CAZYJB010000155.1, read on the forward strand.
CCATGCGGTCCGCCTGGCGCTGCATGGAGTCCGTCCATTCGATGTACTGGGACGGCGTGGGGACTTTTCGCACGCTGACTTTGGCGCAGCCGGAGACGATGACCAGGGCTGCGGACACCGCCAGAAGGACGGCGCAGAAACGGGTGGCAGGGCGCATGGGGATGGGAGGTTGGTGGTGGATGGTTCGGCCCGGTCGGACGCGATGAGCCTCGGGAGACACCGGAATGGGGACATCGAGAGGGTCGCACCTGACACAGGCGCGGACCGAACGGAGGCGGGGACATCCCGGCCAGAGGCCGGCGGACAGGCCCGGGTGGGCCTGAGGCTACCGTGGTTCGGACCACCCGGAATCGGTGGCGGGTCCCTTGCGGACGGGACGCACCACGCCCACGGCGCCGGGGGCGGGATCCGAGGCCGAGGCGTCGTGGATCTCGGGTTGCGCGAGGAGATCGAGCAGGAAGGCGGCGCCCGCCTCGACGCGGATCGCCGCGAGATTGCGCAGGATCTGATGGCGGAGCGGGGTGAGGCCGGAGCTGGCGGAGGCGCGTGCGAGGGCGCTCTCCGCCAGCCGGGCGGACTCTTCCGGGGTGGGAATGGCAGAAGAGCCCTGGGCCCGGAGATGGCACAGCAAGGTCGCGGTGCGCCCCTCCGCGTGGGCGCGCTTCAACGAGGCCCGCAGCGGTTCGAGACGTTCGCCCGGTTGCCCTCCACTCATGGCCGCATCCTACTTCAGGAGGTGTTTCAATGCACGCCGTGCATTGGGCAGGCCACGGTTCGCGCGGGCCGCCGGCATCCCGGCGCCCCCGCGGCACGACGCATGGATCGCCGCCTCCACCTCGCTGGGAGTGGCCGCGGGCTTGGCCTGCAGGAGCAGCGCGGCGAGCCCGGCGATGTGCGGCGTGGCCATGCTGGTGCCGTCCATGGACTGATACCCGCCGCCGGGCTGCGCCGAGATGACATCCACCCCGGGCCCGACCAGGTCCGGCACGAGGGGATCGTCACCGCGCACGAACCGCTGGCTCGAGGAGAAGTCCGCCACCCTGCCGCCGCGATCCACGGCACCGACGGAGAGCGCCTCGGAGTAGTTGCCCGGCGACCGGCTGGTACCCACACCTTCGTTGCCGACGGCAAAGACGGGCAGCACGCCGCGGTCGCGCAAGGTCCTCGTCACGGATTCGAAATCCGGCCAGTACCCGCGGATTCCCAGCGATACGCTGAGCACGCGGACGCCCCTCCCGACCGCCCAGTCCATGCCGCCCAGCACCCGCGCCACCGCGTCGCCCCCCTCGATCACGAGGGCGCTGGCGAGCAACGCTCCGGGCGCCACGCCGACGTGGCGGAGGGATCCGCCCACCTTCACCGCGCGGCCGGCAATCGTGGCCGCGGTGTGCGTTCCGTGGTCTTCGCTGTCGAAGGGCGCGGGTGACGGATCGACGAGGTCGCCCACGGCGTTGAACTGGGCGAAGGCCGAGAGCGCGGTGCGCAACGCCGGATGCCGGCCGTCCACTCCGGTATCGAGATGGCCCACCAGCACGCCGCGGCCATCGAGGCCTTGCTTCCAGAGACGGTTCGCTTCGAGCGCCGCGATGCCCCAGGTGACGACGGTCTTCGGGACGGCGGCGGCCAGGCGCACGGTGGGTCGGATGAGACTGAGGATGGGCGCCGCAGAGACACGCGCGACATTGGCCTTGTCGGCCCGCAGCGCCGCGAGTCCCGCGCGGTCCACCGTGCCGAGCATGACGCCGAGATTGGGATAGACGCGCATCGCCTGCGGCGCGGGTGCCGGGCCGGCGGCGCGTGCGCTGCGGCGGCCGCGCCCATGAATCGCGGTTGCCGCCGCGGCCATCGCGGTCTGGGGCGCGGTGTCACCGAGACAGAAATGGGCCTTCAATGCGCCGGCTGCGGCGGCCGCTTCCGCGGGGCGTTTGAGAGTCACCATGACCTGAGCCACGCCCAGGGACTTCAGTTGATCATCGAGATGGTTGGACATAGGACGAGTGTGGAGATGGCGGCGGAACCGCGCCGGGCCGGGGCGGGGAGTTGCGGGAACCGCCCCCGCCTCAGAAAGGCGCGACGCCGGGCACGGCGGGGACAACGGCGTGGAAACCGGCACAGTTCCCCGGGGGCGCCGCTTCTTCGAGATTCGACTAGCAATCAGGCGAATGCGCCCGAGAATCCCAGGTTATAGGCATCACATGACTACCCAGGAAGGATCCAGGACGGAGTGCATCACGCTGGAGGACTTACGGGATCTGTTTGCGGAGCTTCGGCAAGTGGCAGCCAGGCTTCTGAGTTGTGAGTCCCGACATCACACCTACAC
>CAZYJB010000156.1:0-7752 GCA_964647675.1 uncultured Verrucomicrobiota bacterium
CGCGCCGACATTTTTGCGTTGGGGGTCACGGCCTATGAGCTCGTGACGCTCGAGAAACCGTTCCCCGGGGAGACCCCCGATGAAATCCTGCGTCGCCAACTCGACCGCCGTGAATTCCGGACGCCGTGCGAGGTGAACGCGGGTGTCCCTGCGGCTCTGGAGAAGGTCATCCTGAAATGCCTCGAGACCGATCCGGGAAGCCGCTACCCGTTCCTGAGTGTGGTGGTGCGCGACCTCGAGCGCGCTCTCTACCTTTAGCGGCGCCTCAGTTCGCCGAGCCCGCGAGTGCCTGGTCCCAGTCCTTCCAAACCGGTTCGAGACCCAGCCGGGTGATCGCCGCCGCGACGGCACTCGCCGGGCGTTCGTCGGCGATGCTGAACTGGCCCGTCGCGCGCGTACGCGCCGGGTCGTCGCCCCATTCCGAAGCGTCCGCGGCCTCGATGCGCCCCCGTCGCGTGTAGTGCACGTTCTCGCGTCCCGCGCCGGTGTAGCCGCCGGGTTCGGTGTGGCTGCCGGCACTGGCCAGGGTAATGCCCAGCGGCAGCAGTCCATCCCTCAGCGCCGCCGGCTCCCGCGTCGAAAGCACCAGCCCCGCATCGGGCAGGAGCAGGCGAAACGCGCAGATCAACTGCACCATCTCGCGGTCGGGCAATTGCGTGAGCGGCTGGAAAGCGCCGGCGCAGGGTCGCAGGCGGGGCAGCGAAATGGTCACCTGCGCCTTCCAGCAATGGCGGAGCAGCCATTGCGCGTGCGCCGCCACGGCGAGCGCTTCGTGCCGCCAGTCGGCAAGCCCGAACAGTGCGCCAATGCCCAGTCGCCGGAACCCGGCCGCGTAGGCGCGCTCGGGCGTGGCCAACCGCCAGTCGAAATCCTTCTTCGGCCCGAGTGTATGCACCTGCGAATAGACCTCGCGGTCATAGGTCTCCTGGTACACCACCAGCCCCTCTGCCCCCGCGGCCACCAATCCGCGATACTCCGGCGTCTCCATCGGCCCCACCTCCAGCGAGACGCCCGGAACCTCCGCGGCCACGGCCCGCACGCAGGTCTCGAGATACCCTTCGGAGACGAACCGCGGATGCTCGCCCGCGACCAGCAGGAGGTTGCGGAATCCTTGCTCGCGCAACGCGCGAGCCTCGCGCACCACTTCGTCAGGCGTCAGCGTGACACGCAGGATCGCGTTGTCGCGTGAGAAGCCGCAGTAGGCGCAGTTGTTGATGCACTCGTTCGAGAGATAGAGCGGCGCGAACAGTCGGATCACGCGCCCAAAACGCTGGCGCGTCAGCCCCATGGAACTCCGGGCGAGGCGCTCGAGCTGAGCACCCGCCGCCGGCGACAGCAGCGCGGCGAACTCCTCCAGTCTCTGCGGTCCGCCAGCGTCGAGAATCGACGCCACCTCACGCGGCGCGGCGGATTCAGCTCGGGCGAGGCAGGCCGCGAACGGCACCTCGCGAAAAGCTTCGACGAAGGACACGCCCGTCGCGCACCCGAGTTGGGAAACGACGTCCACCACGGCTCAATACCCCATGCGCGCCATGACGCCTTCCAATTGCGCCTGGAACTCGATGACGTCCGCCTGGGACGGCTTGTATCCGGGCTTGCCCGGAATGACGCCGAGGCGTCCGTACTGGTCCAGTTGCCATTGCGCGTCCTGGCCGTCGCGGAACGTCACCTTCCCGCTCACCAAGGCGCCCGGTCGCGCGATCTGGTCGACCGTCACCGAGACGGAGCCTCCCAGGGCCGACTCGTCGGCGGGCACGGTCTTGAGCGGCGCCGCAGCCGCCGCTGGCGCGAGCTTGGAGGGGGCCGACGGCGCAGGCACCGCCCCGGCAGGACCAGCCAGCGGCGACGGCGAACCGGCGGGCGCCACGGGCGGAGGAGGCGGGTCCTTCGGACGAAGACGCAGGTCATCGAGCAGGAACCGCGCCTCCATATACGTCAGGGAGACGCCGAACTCGTTCGTGATCCGCGACTGGACCTCAGCCACTTTCAAACCCTGGTCGATCCATTCACGAACCTTCGCGATCTGTGTGTCATCCAGCTTCATGTCGTAATGCGCAGGACCTGTTCTGGGGGTCGCGCGCGCTGTTTTCAATCCATTCCGGCCCCGCCCGGATTGCTTGGCGCGACGCCCGCTCGTATTCACGGGCATGTCACCGGCCTCCGTCAATCCCCTCACGGGCACCCTGGGCCGGCGCGAACGTGCCCGCGCGAGAACCACCCTGTCGCCTGACCGAGCGGTGCCTTGACGCACCTCCACCCGCGCTCGCAGCCTCCTTCGGGCAGCCGGATCCGGCGGGGACCGGCACCCTCCTGCCGATCATCGCCATGAAAAGTGCCGTCACCGTCTGCCTTGTCCCCGAGGCGCGTTCCGGACCGTTCGTCTTCCACGGCGACCTCGAGCGCTCCTGCACGCGAGCGGCCGAACTCGGGTTCGACGCCGTGGAATTGTTTCCCCCGGATGCCGAAGCGCTCGATCCGCGTTCGCTCAGGCAGATCCTGCATCGCAACCGCCTCCAACTCGCGGCCGTGGGCAGCGGGGCGGGGTGGGTGGTGAGGAAACTGTCGCTCACCGATCCGGACAGCGGCGTGCGACAGCGGGCGCAGCAGTTTATCGCCGCGCTGGTCGACTTTGCCGCCGGCTTCGCGGCACCGGTCATCCTCGGCTCGATGCAGGGACGTGCCGAGGGCGCCGTGACGCGCGATCAGGCGCTGACCTGGCTGGCGGAGGCCCTCGAGCAACTCGGCCCTCGCGCGCATGCGCAGGGCGTCCCCTTCCTGCTGGAACCGCTCAACCGCTACGAATCGAACCTCCTCAACACCTTGCCGCAGGCCGTCCATTTCCTCGGCACCCTGCGCACACGCAATGTCCGCCTGCTCGCCGACCTGTTCCACATGAACATCGAGGAGGCGTCGATTCCTGACGCCCTCCGCGCCGCAGGCACCCTGCTGGGGCACGTCCACCTCGCCGACAGCAACCGGTCCGCGGCCGGCTTCGGCCACACCGATCTGAGGGGCGCGGTGACCGCCCTGCGCGAAAGCGGCTACGACGGGATGCTTTCTGCGGAAGTCTTCCCGCGGCCCACGCCCGAAGAAGCCGCAGCCCAGGCGGTGCGCGCTTTTCGCGCGCTGACCGGCGTCGCCTGAAGCGCCCGAGGCCACGCCATGAAACACCCCGCTCAGTCGTCCGACGCCTTCCTCCTCGACGTCGCGCGCGCGCGCGCTGCCCGGACTGCATGTCTGGTGGCTGGGTCAGAGCGGGTTTCTTGTCCTTTGGGACCAGCGCTTTCTCCTGCTCGATCCGTACCTCTCCGATTCGCTCACGCGCAAATACGCCGCCACCGACAAACCGCACGTGCGCATGACGGAGCGTGTCATCGAACCGGAGCGCCTGGCCTTTGTGGATGTGGTGACCTCGAGCCATCAGCACACCGACCACCTCGACGCGGAGACATTGCGGCCGCTGGCGCGCGCCAACCCGTCGCTGGTCATGGTCGGTCCCGAGGCCCACCGCTCCCTCGTGCGGGAACGCTCGGGGCTTGGGGAGGCTGCGATCGTCGGACTCGACGCCGGCGGATTCACGGAGCACGCGGGGTTCCGGATCCGCGCGGTGCCCGCAGCGCATGAGGCCCTCGACCTGGACGCGCAGGGCCGTCACCTCTACCTGGGTTATGTGGTGGAGGCCGGTCCCTACACCCTCATCCATTCGGGCGACACGGTGCGCTACGCGGGCATGGCCGAGCAGTGGTTGCCCCGCGGCGCGGACCTCGCGTTGTTCCCGATCAACGGGCGTTCTCCCGAGCGTCGGGTCGCCGGCAACCTGTGGGGCGCTGAGGCCGCGCAACTCGCGCACGATATCCAAGCTGCGCGGGTCGTTCCCTGCCACTACGACTTGTTCGAGTTCAACACGGCGAGCCCGGAGGCCTTCGAGTCGGAGTGCCGGCGCCTCGGACAACCGTTTCGCACGCTGGAGCAGGGAGGACGCCTGAGCCTCGGTCCGCGCGCGGCACGTCTCGCGAGCACGACGTCGTGAATCCGCGCCGTACACACCGACGCATGACCGCCTGGCCTGTCTCCCTTGCGTTGGTGCTCGCCGCGCTGTGGCTGTTCCTGCGCTGGTTCGAGTACCGCAATGTCTATCAGCCCACCTCCTTCGTGGCGCCGCCGCCGCCCCACCTCGCGCGTGCGCCCGAGCCCGTTCGGATTCCCACCCGCGACGGCGAGCAACTCGGCGCCTGGTTTTTTCCCGCCGCCACCACTGGCCCCCGCCGCGATCTCGCGGTGCTGATCAGCCATGGGAACGGCGGCAACATCGCGCACCGCGTTTCCCTCTATGAACTGCTGCTGGATCTCGGCGTGGGCATCCTCGCCTACGACTACCGCGGTTACGGCAGCAGCACGGGCCGTCCCTCCGAGGAAGGCACTTACACCGACGCGGAGGCGGCGGTCGACTGGCTCGTGGCGCGCGGGTTCCCCGAGAGTTGCATCGTCGCCCACGGTGAGAGCCTGGGCGGCGGCGTCGCGGCCGAACTGGCCCGTCGCCGGCCCGGCCTGCGCGGCGTCGTCCTGCGCAGCACGTTCACCAGCGTCCCGGATCTCGGCGTCGAACTCTTCCCCTTCCTGCCCGTCCGCCTCATCTCCACCCTCCGCTACGCCACGCGCGAAAAACTCCCGCATGTCGCGGTGCCCGTGCTCCTCCTGCACAGCCGGGAGGATACCCTGATCGGATTCCACCACGCTGAAGCCAACTTCGCCGCCGCCCAGGAGCCGAAATGGCTGAAGGAGATCCGCGGTGATCACAACGACCAACCCGACGCCGACGCCACCCGCTACCGCGACGCGCTCGCCGCATTTCTGGATGCCACCGCCCAGCACCGACGTTAGGAGCCTGTCAGCGAGATCCGGAACGCCCGCAATCAGGGGAGGTCCCCCGACCCGCGCGTCGGCACCACGCGCAACCGGAAGAACGTCGCCTCCTCACAGCACTCCGGAATCTCGATCTCCAACGTCGCCACCGGTCCGGCCACCACCTCCCATTGCCCGCCCGTCGCTGCCCCGGCGCGCTCCACCACGAAACTCGAGCCCGTCCACTCGACCTCGGCCACGTCGTCACGCACCCGACTCTGCGGGCCCTCCCACCTCAACCGCACGCCCGCCTCGGTGCGTTCAATACGGGTGATCCACGGGCGTGGCCGGAACCCGATCACTCCGCGCAACGGCAGGTGAAGATCGCCCTCCGGTGTCCAGTTGGCGTCGTTCCACGGACTGAACTGGTTGTCACCGCTGGCCCAGCTCGTGCGGTAGCGCACGTACTGATCGCCGTTGTCATCCACCAAATAACCATAGGCCAGCATGCCGTGGATGTTGGGGTTCTGGTTCGGCCGCCCGAAGACCGTGCGCGACAGTTCGTCGAACGGCTGCATGAACAGCAGCACGGGATGCCCCGAATCGATCTCCGCCTTGAGATCCGCGAACGTGAACCCCTGCCCCACGTCGGTGTCCGGGTTGAAATCGGAGAGCTGCGAGAAGGTGTCCGCGCCATAACCGCGCCACGCGGTCCACGCGCGCAGACCGGACTGGATGTCCGGCACACCGCCCGGCGGGGCGAAATTCACGCGCCGCCTGCCGGTGCGGTCGAAGAAATTGAACGAGTACCCGTCGATGTTGCCGGAACATTCGCCCGCCAGGTCCGGCCACTTCGCTTGGCTCAAGCCGATGAAATCCCCCAGGCAATCGGGCGCATGTTCGGCCCGGCCGGCGTCGAGGTAGGGATCGCGCCGCACGCTCTCGTAGTCGACATAGTAATCGTCGATGTGCCCGGGTCGATTCCCGGCCCGCCCGTCGACCCCGGCCTCCGACGCCCACATCGCAAAGATGCCGCGGTTCGATCCGAAACTCGTCAGCGGCGCCACGCCGTTCCGCGTGGGACCCGTGTACAGCCGCGGCAGTCCGTGGCGATCCCAGAACCCCATCAGGTTCCCCGAGGCGGTCCCGAAACAGCCGGCGTGCCACTCGTAATCCGGCACCTCCAACAGCCTCACGTTCTCCGCTGCCGGCACGGTTCCCATGGCCAGCGACCACGCCAGCCCGGCCAGCGCGCGGCGTCCCCACCGCGACATGCGACCCGCTCCGCTCATCGCCTCCCCTTTCGCGCAGCCTCGACGAAGGCCACGAAGATCCGATGGTGCGGCTCGTGGCGGTCGGCCAACCGCTCCGGGTGGAATTGAACGGAAAGCAGGAACGGCAGCGCGGCGACGTCACTCTCCACGCCCGGGTCGATCTCGATGGCCTCGACAATACCGTCGTCGCTGCGAGCCGCCACGCGCAGGCCCTGGGCGATCCGGCTCACCGCCTGGTGATGCGTGCTGTTGACGCCCAATCGCGTGCTGCCGGTCACCTTCCCCAACACGGAGGACGCGTCGACCTCGATCTCGTGCACAGGGTCGAATCGTTCCCGCATCCGGTTGTGGCCGACGTTTCCCGGACACTGCAACGGGATGTCCACGATGAGATCCCCGCCCAGCACCACGTTCAGGATCTGCTGCCCGCGACAGATCGCGAGTGTCGGCTTGCTCCGCGCCAGCGTGCGTCGGATCAGCACGCGCTCAAAGGCATCGCGTCCGCAATCCGCCACCACCACGGTTTCGAGCAGGTGCGGAGGCGTCCCGGATTGGTAGCACTCCGGCGAGACATCCTCGCCGCCCGAGAGGAGGATGCCATCCGCGTGCGCCACCGCTTCATCGATCGCGTCCTCGCGCGTCGTGCAGGGCAGCACCAGGGGCAGGCCGCCGGCGGCGAGCACCGCCTCGGAATAGCGGTCGGAAAGACTGATCCCGGAATCGGGCAGCTCGGTTCCCTGCTTCTCCGTATGGGCCGAAACGAGGATGACGGGGCGCGCCATGGACGGAAGTCTTCCGCGAGAATGCCGAACGCTCAAGTGTCGCGCGCGCCGATCTTCGGAAGAGCGAAATGGAAGCGCGCACCACGTCCCGGCTCCGACTCCGCCCAGACGCGGCCGCCGTGCCGCTCGACCACCCGCTTGACCGTGGCAAGGCCGATTCCGTGGCCGGGGAACTCCTCCGGGAGGTGCAACCGCTGGAAAGGGGCGAACAAGCGTCCGACTTGGCGCATGTCGAATCCTGCGCCGTTGTCCGCCACGCTGTAGACGCACTCCTCGGCGGTCTCGAGCGCGCTCACTCGGATGCGCGGCTGCGCCACGCGGCTGCTGTACTTGAGCGCATTGGAGAGCAGGTTGACCCACACCTGCCGGATCAGGGCGAGGTCGCCCCGCGCGGCCGGCAGCACTCCCACCTCGATCTCCGGGTCGGGCGCCCGATAACCGAGGGTCACTTCATGGAGGGATTCCGCGACGAGCGCCCCCATGTCGATTTCCGCCGTGTCGAGGTCCCGACGCTGCACGTGCGCCAGCCGTTCGAATGCGCGCAGCATGTGCTCCATCCGGTTGACGCCCTCGCGGATCCCTTCGACCAGTCTCACCGACTCGGCGTCGCCCTGTCGCGCCAACCTCTCCGCGAGCATCGCGGACAGTCCCTGGACCGCCATGATCGGGCCCCGCAGATCGTGCGCGACGGAGTCGGTGAACTGCTGCAGATCCTGGACGGCGAGGCTCAGCTCTCGCGTGCGCGCCGCCACCAGCCGTTCGAGCGACAGGTTCAGGTCGCGCAGTTGTTCCTCGCTGCGGAGCCGCTCGGAGGCATCCCGGAACACCACCACCGCCCCGCGCACCGACCCGTC
>CAZYJB010000157.1:0-7749 GCA_964647675.1 uncultured Verrucomicrobiota bacterium
CCTGTCGGCCCTTCAGGCCTCCCCAATCGTGGCGGGGATTATCCCAAGGCTGCGCCTTGGGCGATCACCTTTTGCCCCTTCGGGGCAGCGATCCGATCATGTGGGAGACCGTAAGAGTCCCTATTCACCACGAAGAAGAGCGGAACACGAAGGACGAAGAACCACGTTCCGAACACTTCGCGCCTTCGCGCCTTCGCGCGATTCCCTTCAAATCACCGCCGCGCCGGCGGCAGTTCCACCGCGCGAATCGCGCGGAACGAGAGATCGGTGGTCGGGTCGTGCCCTTGAATGCTGATCACCCCTGGCCCGGCCGCGAAGCCCTGACGCGCATTCGCGTTCGGCGGCCGGTCGTCGGTCCAGTCGCTCACCGGATAGCCATCCACCCACACCGCGAGATGGCGTCCACCCGCAATGATCGTCTTGGTCATCCACTGGTGGTCGGTCGACACCACCCGCCGCGCCGGCTGCCGCCGGTAGATCCCACCCGTTCCGAAATCCACCGGCTTCGACCGGTCGTCCCCTTCCCATTGGTTGCGCAATTGGCTCTCGTACCCCTGCCAGAACTCGCCGGGAATCGCGCGGAAGAAGATCCCGCTGTTCAGGTGGTCGCCGTTCGAGATGGCCTGCAATTGCAGCACGAAATCACCGAATCGCGCCTCGGTCTGAAGATCCCCGTTGCCATCGCGCAAGTTGATCCAGCCCTCGCGTGTGACCGAGTACACCGACTTGTGTCCCGGCACGACGCGCCAACCGGTGAGGTCGCGCCCGTTGAACAAAGGCTGGAGTCCAAGCGGACGCAGCCTCACTTCGCGGAACCGGACGACGCCTCGGCCGGTCAGGGTTTGCAGTCCGATCAGACCTCGGGCATGGAGCGCATTCTCCGTCCGCAGCACCCGGCGTCCATTGAGCCGCACGGTAAAGCGATTGCCCTCCGCACGGAGGTTGAACGTATTCCATCGGCCGACCGTGGATGGATTGCCGCGGCGACGCGCCACCTCGTTGATGCTGCCCGACGGCCATTTTTCGTGCGCGTCGAAGATGTTCACCTCATAGGCGGTTCGGGGCGTGATGTCACCCTCCCGCGGACAGCGCAGAAAAACTGCGCTGTTTGCCTCGCCGTCGATCCAGAATTCGGCGTGCAATTCGAAGTCGGCGAACTCGCTCGTGGTGCAGAGGATCCCTCCGCCCGTGCCGGGAACCGGCTGTATGGCACCGTCCGCCACCTGCCATTGCGCCGAACCGCGGGGCGACCAGCCGAACAGCGATTCCCCGTCGAACAAGCGGATCCATCCCGCGTCGATCTCGGCGCGGGAGAGCGGGGCAGGTTGCCGCTCCGCGGCGTGCAGGATTCCCGTGGCCATCAGCCACGCGACGCACCCGTTGATGGCGCCGAGACGAATCCAGCGGTCTGGACGAGGGAAACGCATGCGCAGGTCCTACCGGATCCAGGCCACCTCGAAAAGCCGTAGCCGCCGCCGTGCAGGCGGCGCTCACCCGCTCCAGCAACCCCGTTCGCACAACGCCGGCCAGCGCGGGCGGCACGCCCGCGGCTACACCGTGCCGTAGCCGCCGCCGTGCAGGCGGCGCTCACCCGCTCCAGCAACCCCGTTCGCACAACGCCGGCCAGCGCGGGCCCCTCATCACTTCCCCAAAAACGGCCGCGTCACCCGCGACATGAACAGGCGATGCCGCGCCACCCACCGATAGGTAGCTTCCGAAATTCGCGCGAACCAGGAACGCCTCTCATACCATCGCCGCGGCCATCTCCAGCGTTCGTTCACCGCCACCGCACGGAACATCGCCTCAGCCCCGCGAGTCACGCGTCCGTCCGTCTCCACCAGATGCACAGACTCCGCCAGACTCGCGGCCTCAATCTGCGGGAACCGCGCGCGACAGCTGGGATCCTGCTGCGCGAGATACTCCACCGACGCCCCAGTCAGGCGCCGCGCGCGCTCCACGCAGCGCCGACAAAACCCGCAGTCGCCATCGAAGATGAGCACCGGACGCGTCACGTGGTTCCTCCCCGCCCGGCTTCAACCGCGAGTGACGGTTTCGTCGAGGTTCAAGAGCGCGCGCGCCACCGCCACCCAGGCCGCGCGCTCCACTGCATCCCCTTCCCCCGCGCCCGCCAGCTCAGCCGCCGGCAGGCCGCCCTCCCGAAGGCGCCCGAGTTGCACTTCGAAGAAACGCAGCACCCGCTGCAATTCGTCGGCGGAGGGCGCGCGTGTCAGGCATCGCCGAAAGACCAGGACGGCGCGCTCGGCAGGCGTGCCCGGCGCGGATTGCGCCAACCGGCCGAGCGCCTGCGCGGCCTCCACGAACACCTCGTCGTTCAACAAGGTCAGCGCCTGCAGCGGTGTGTTCGATACCTCGCGCCGCGCCACGCACGCCTCGCCGCTCGGAGCGTCGAAGGTGCCGAAGGACGCGTAGGGCGCGGTCCGTTTCGCAAACGTGTAAAGCCCGCGTCGATAGCGGTCCTCGCCCTCGCTCACCTTCCAGTCGAGCGGCCCGTAGGTTCCCTCCTTGGTGATGCTCGCCAATTGCGGCGGGAATACGCTGGGCCCGCCCACCTTCGGCGAAAGCAATCCGCTCGCACTCAGCGCGAGATCGCGCACGAGTTCTCCTTCGATGCGGAAACGCGGTCCCCGCGCCAGCCAGCGGTTCGGTGCATCCTTCTCGATCAGCTCCGGCGTCGCGTGCGCGTCACGACGATAGGCGGCGCTCATGACCAGCCGCTTGTTCAACGCCTTCTGCGACCAGCCGTGGTCCATGAACTCCACCGCCAGCCAGTCGAGCAGCGCCGGGTGCGTCGGCAGTTCTCCCTGAAATCCGAACTCCTCCATCGTACGCACCAGACCGCGTCCGAAGAACGCCTGCCACTGGCGGTTCACGGTCACGCGCGCGGTGAGCGGGTTCTCGCGCGACACCAGCCAGCGCGCGAACTCGAGCCGGTTGCGTGGACGCTCCTTCAGCCCCGCCCCGAGCACCTCCGGGAGGCCTGGATCGACGCGCTCCTTCGGTTGCAGGAACTCACCGCGATGTCGAAGGACTGTCGCCCGCGGGTTGTGGGCCGGGCGCTCCGACATCACCAGGGTGGTCGGTAAGGCCGGCATCGTGCGTCGCAACTTGGCGATCTCCTCGCGCGCCGGCCCCAGCTCGGGCGCCACCTGCACGTAGGCATCCTGCATCCGCCCTCGCTCCGCGTCCGTCCACGTGGCTTCGCCGCACGCCAGGAGCGCTTGCACGTCGTCCGCCAGACCGTTCGCAACGCCACCCCGCGGATCGGTCGTCACCGAAAGCCGGAAACGGCCCAGGCCCGCGGCATAGTACTTCTCGCACAACAACGTCACCTCGAGATCGCCCTCCGCTTCCAAAGGCCTCTCCAACTGGAACACCGCCACCTGGCGGCGTCCCTGTCCGCCGTCGATCGACCAGCCCGATTGCTGGTCCTCATCCAAGGCCTTCGAAGCGTCGCTGCTGCCGCTGGCATGCGTCTGACTCGCGCGCACCAGCTTCACTGGCGCTCCCCCTGCCTCGACGCGGAAAGTGGAAAGAAAGAAGTCGCCGATCGGGCCCTCGTAATAAGTGCGCCCCGGGCCTCGCCGCGGCAATGAATCGTCCGGAAGCGCCTCCAACCGGATGGCCGTCGCTCCCTTCGGCGCGCCACGCAGGCGCACGCGATACAGGTCGCTCTTGGTCTGGTCGCTGCTCGCCAGCACTGAGCCGTCGGACTGGATGGTCAGCACCGGCACCGAGCTCGTCGCCAAGATGGGCGTCAGCACCGACCAGGTGCGGACCCGCTCGCGTTCGGCCGCCACCCACTGCGTGAAGCGCTGAGCGAAATGCTCGCGGCGCCGCTCTTCGACCGGACGGGTCTCCACCGGTTCCACCCCGAAGCTGAGCCGTAGTCGGCCTGGCACATGACGCGATCCCAGCTCGGCCGCCAGCGTGACGCTGAGATCCGCACCTTGGCCAAAAGCGACCGGCGTCTCCAACCGTACAACGAGGCGGCGGTTGATGTTCCAGTTGCCCTCGCCGGAGATGCCCCAGCCCGTCGCGGGCTGGTCGTCGATCGCGTGCTTGGCGGGATAGCCCGATTGCTCGAAGTCGGCTTCCGCGGAAACCAGCTTCACGGGCTGAAGCATGGCGGAACCGGACTCACCCGCGGTCACCCGCACATCCGTCAGCACGAAGTTGCCGTTCTCCGCGCGACCGGGTCCTTTCTTCGGCAGCGTGTCGTCGGCCAGCGCCTCGATCACCAGGAAAGTGACGTTGGTCAGCCCGGTGCGATCGTAGCGGTACCGGAACACCTGCTTGTCAGGCACGGGCCCCGTGAATCGGTGCGAGCCGTCCGACAGCCGCTCCACGCCGCCCTCCGTGACCAGCGAGGTCGGTGGCAACGTCACCAGCGTGGTGCGATCGGGAAGCGGAAACCGCTCGGCCAGGGAGTTCTCGAGCGACACCGCGCGCAGTTCGATTCCACGCCGCTTCTCGGTAATCGCCGGATCGGGCACATCCATCACGGGTTCATCCGCGTTATCCAGCAGCGCCATGAACCCGAAGTACTCGCGATGCTGAATGGGGTCGTATTTGTGCGTGTGGCATTGCGCACACGCCATCGTCGTGCCCAGCCAGGTCGTCGCCGTCGTATGCACGCGGTCCACCATGGCGAGGAAGCGGTACTCGAGCGGGTCGATGCCCCCTTCCTCGTTGATCATGGTGTTGCGATGGAAACCCGTCGCCACGCGTTGTTCGGCGGTCGCGTTGGGCAGCATGTCCCCTGCGATCTGCTCGACGGTGAAACGGTCGAAGGGCAGGTCCTCGTTGAAGGCGCGGATCACCCAGTCGCGCCATGGCCACATCGAACGCACGCGATCCTTCTCGTAGCCGTTGGTGTCCGCATAGCGCGCGAGATCCATCCAGCGCCGCGCCCAGCGTTCCCCGTAATGCCTCGAAGCGAGCAGCCGGTCGACCAACCGCTCATACGCGTCGGGAGAGGTGTCGCGCACAAAGGCATCCGCCTCTTCGGGCGTGGGCGGCAGTCCGATGAGATCCAACGACACGCGCCGCACCAGCGTCGCGCGATCGGCCTCGCCGTTGGGCGACAGTCCCTCCCGCTTCAACGCCTCGCGGACGAACGCGTCAATGGCATCCCCTTCCGCCGCCCCGGTGTTTTCCGGAACCGGCGGGCGCACGGGCGGCACAAAGGCCCAGTGCGGACGGTACTCGGCACCTGCTTCGACCCAGCGGCGCAGGGTTTCCTTCTGGGAGTCGGTGAGTGGGCGCTTGGTCGCCGGCGGCGGCATCAACTCGTCCTCGTCGTGCGAGAACACGCGCTCGACGATCGCGGAGGCCTTGGCATTTCCGGGCACCAGCGCGGGCGCGCCCGATTTGGCAGGCTTGAGCGCCTCCTCGCGTACATCGAGCCGCAAGCCGCCCTTGCGCGTCTGTTCGTCGGGCCCATGGCATTTGAAGCAGTGCGAGGACAGGATCGGCCGCACGTCGCGCAGGAAATCGACGGCTTCCGCGGCCCGCGCTGCGGTAGCCGTCCCCATCAGCGCGAGGATCATGGCGGCCATCGTCGCCACGCGGCGGCGGCGGGCACGACGCGATACGGAGCGTGGATCGATCTCGGGCGATGGGATCACGGAATTCATGCGCAGGAACGTCGCGCGCATCATGGCGCGAACCCGCGCGACCTCAAGCGCGTCGTCCTCCCCCCGTAGCCGTGGCCGTGCAGGCCGCGCTCGCCTGCTTCAGCAACTCCCTTCGCCAAGGCCGGTCAGCACGGGCTGTACGCCCGCGTACATCGCCTCGTAGCCGTCGCCGTGCAGGCGACGCTCGCCCGCTCCAGCATCTCCGTTCGCCGCATCCTTCAGCGCGGACTCACGCCGCGACTACGGGAAACGCCCTCGCCGGACGGAGCCGGCGAGCCACCCATTGGCCGAACGACGCTCGGACCTCAAGCCGCCTCGTGCGGCAATCGCTCCGTCAAATCCACGCGCATCGTCGCTTCCAATCCCTCGACAGAGGCGCGCGCCGCCACCGGCCCCGCCTCCACCCGCGCCCACCATTCACGACGTCGCACCAAATCCCACGCGCCGGCCAACGCACACTTCTCCAACGCCTGCTTCAATTCGACCGCTGTCTGCGGCCGCGCCGCCGGCTCCTTGGCGAGGCACTTCAGGATGAGCGACTCGAGCTCCGCCGAAACCGCGCCCGTCACGCGCGTGCGCGGTGGTGTCGGAACCTGGGTCAAGTGGCTCTCCAGGATCTGCGAAATGGAATCCCCTCGGAACACCGGCTCCCCGGTCGCGAGGAAATACGCCACCGCTCCCAGCGCATAGAGGTCCGCCCGCGGATCGCTGAACTCGGGATTCTGAATCGTCTCGGGCGAGAGATAATTCGGCGTGCCCGAAACGCGCCGTTGTCCGCCGTCCCCAGGCGTCGGACGTAGCCCCGGCACGACCTTCTCGACCAACCCGAAGTCCAGCACCTTCACCGTGTCGGGGACACCGCCGCGTTCGCAAAGGAAGATGTTGGCGGGTTTGATGTCGCGATGCACCAGGCCCGCCGCGTGCGCTTCGTGCAGCGAATCGCAGACCTGCATGAGGATATGCAGGATGCGCTCCTCCGGCTGGCGACCGTGACGCAGCACGAGATCCGCGAGATTCAACCCGCGCAGCAACTCCATCGCGTAGTAAAAGACGCCGTCCGGCGTGCGCCCGAAATCGTAGATCTGGATCGTGTTCGGATGCGTGAGTCCGCAGGTGAGCTGCACTTCGTTCTCGAACCGCTCGATCGCGGCGGCGTCCGCCTTGCCGGGCAGCAGCAGTTTCACCGCGGTATCACGGCGCAACAGGGCGTGACGCGCGCGGTACACGACCCCCATGCCTCCTTCACCAATCTTTTCCTCCAGCAGATACTGACCCAGCGTGCGCAGCTTGAGCTCGGCTTCGGTCGCCTTCTGACGCCACACCACCGTCCCGTACGAGACGAGCATCGTGGCCAGCGCCGCCACCGCCAGCAACCCGGTCAGCAACAGGAACACCGATCTCAACGCGCGCAGCGGTTGGAACGCCTCGAACGCATCGATCTGGGTCACCACGCCGAACCGCTGCTCCGCGAGCCAGCGCCACGCCCCGACCACCGGCGTCCCACGGTAATCCCGCACCGGGGTCACACTGACCCCCGACTCCCCCGCGACCGCCTTCGCCACCATCGGAATCAAGGGCCACCCAATCCGGTTCGTGTCGGTGACGGAACCCGCGGCCAGCGCGCGGCCCGGATCGCGCAGTTCCACGGTCAGCGCCGATCCCACCCCGTCTTTCGCCTCGAGCAACCCGATTTCCTTGAGCCGGTCGTCAAAACGGCTCTGCGACAGCATCAGGCCGCTGTCGTTGAACGCATAGGTCTCGCCCGAGTTTCCCTGCCGGGCCACCGAGAGGATGCGCGAGAACTCGAACTCGGGATTGAACATCATGCCCAGCGCGCCGCGCACCACGCCGGCCTCGTCGCGCACCGGCACCGCCACCATCATCAGGCCGCTGCGCGGACGCCCTCGTTGAAAGCTCAGATTGGTGCGCCCGCCCTGGCCCATCGATCCGCCCCCCGTCCTTCCCGAACTGGAGAACTCAGGCATGGGTCCCTCCGGACGCGAGCCGCGACCCTGCTCTCCACCCGCTGCCGTCCCCGCACCACCACCACCACCACCACCCCCACCCCCCCCCCCACCACCCCCACCGCGCA
>CAZYJB010000158.1:0-7743 GCA_964647675.1 uncultured Verrucomicrobiota bacterium
CGCTGCGCGCGGAGGTTCGCACGAATCATCCGTCTGTCGCCGCCGCACAAGCCCGCGTGCTCGCCGCCGAGTCAGGCGTCCGTGCGGTGCGCCTTTGGGAAGACCCGATGGCCGGTCTGGGCTTCATGGCCGCTGAGCGTGAGATGCGAATGGACGATGGGGACATCATGTTCGGCGTGGAGCAAATGCTGCCCCGGCGCAAGCTTTACAAGGCCCGTAAGGCCAGGGCCGGAGCGGAGCGCGCCATCTTCGATGCGGAGACGCGCACGGCGGCGCTCAATCTGGAAACGCTCGTCGCGCAGTCCGCCATTGAACTCGCGCTGGTGGACGAGATGCTCGCCATTGAAACGAATCAACTCGCCTGGCTGGAAAGCATGGCCGCCAATGCGCGCGAAAAGCTCAAAGACCCGATGGCCAACGCCTCCGAACCGCTCCGCATCGAGAGCGAAGTGGCGCAGGAACGGCAGAAGATTGACACCACCCAGCGCCAGCGCATTCGGCTGATTCGGCAACTCAATATCCTGCTTGGCCGGGATACGGACGAGGCGTGGCCGACCCTCCGTTTGCCGGAGTCCTCGACACTGACGCCGGCACTCGCTGATGAACTCGTGCGGCTCTACGAGGTGAATCCCATGCTTCAGGCGCTGCTCAACACCGCCGAGGCCGCGAAGTCTGAAATCGAAGTCGCGCGACGCGAGCGCAGCCCGATCTTTTCGGTCGGCGTGGAGTCGAGCGTCTATTCAGGCGGCGGTTTCCGGCAGGCGACCGTGGGTGCACGGATGACGCTCCCTTGGTTCAACAATTCCGTGTATCGCGCGAACACCGATCGCGCCATCCAACAACAGGCCGCCGCAGAAAACGAGGCCGAGGCGCTCGCGCGTCGGTTGCGTGGCGAAGCCGTCGCAGCGCACACCGAGGCGGAAACTTCCGCACGACAGGCGAAGACAATTTCAGAGGAAGTTATCCCGCGCGCCGGGAAGGCCGTCGAGTCCACGCAGAATGCCTGGATCAGCTCGAAGGCCAGCATCCTCGAAGTTCTCGACGCTCGCCGTTCGCTGCTGAGCGCGCTGCTGGAGGAACGTCGCTCCGTCGCCGCGCACCGTGGCGCGCTGGAGATGCTACGTTCCATCGTTCCACCACCGACCACTCGCTGACGCTTATTATGAAGACCCTCCCGGCCATTCTCCTGACGCTCGCGGTTGCCATTCCGGCGACATGGTTCGCGACCCGACAACTTCACAAGGGCGGCGCGAGTTCCGCCGCGACCGCCGGCCAGCCCGCCGGGCGCAAACTGATTTATTACCAGAGCGCGATGCATCCCTGGATTAAATCGCCCAAGCCAGGCCGTTGCACCATCTGCGGGATGGAGCTGACTCCCGTGTATGAGGGCGACGCCGGTTTCGACGCGGCGGGTGGCGGCGATGTCGTCCCGCTGACGCAGACGATGATTCAGGTGGTAAACGTCCAGACCGTCGAGGCGCAAGTGCGCCCGCTCACGAAGACGCTGACCGTCGCGGGCATAATTGATGACAACGCCACGCGGCATCGCGTGCTCTCGGCCTACATTCCAGGGCGCGTGCAGAAACTCTACGTCAACTTCATGGGCGCGGAGGTGAAGGAAGGCCAGCCGCTTGCGGAATTCTACAGCCCGACGCTGCTGCAATCCGAACGCGAGTATCGCACGTTGGCCGGCGAGCTTCGTTCAGCGACGGCGCTGCGCTTGTTGCAGATGGGACTGACCTCAGCGCAGATCGAGGCGCTGCCGGAGAAGCCCGGCGACAAGCTGACCTCGCAGATCCTTTCCCCCATCGGCGGCACAGTCGTCGCGCAGAACGTGTATGAGGGGCAATACGTGCAGGAAGGCGAGAGGCTGTTTGAAATCGCGGACTTCTCGACGATGTGGTTTCAGTTCCGCGCCTACGAGCAAGACCTGCCGTGGATCAAGCCCGGCCTCAAGGTGGACATCACGACACCGTCGCATCCGGGCAAGACATTCACCGGCAATATCACGTTCATTGACCCGAACTTCGAGGAAGCCACGCGCTCGACCAAGGTGCGCGTCGAGTTGGAAAACCCGCTCGTCGAAGGACGCCGTGCGTTGCTGCACCGTCTTTACGCGGACGGCCTCGTGCAACTTGAAGCGTCCGAAGTGCTTGCCGTGCCGCGCACCGCCGTCATTGAAACCGGGCCGGAAGCTGTGGCCTACGTGGACCAGGGCGGCGGGGCTTACTCTCGCCGCGTGCTCAAGCTCGGTCGTCGGGGTGACATACTCGTGGAAGTGACTTCCGGTCTAACCGCGGGAGACAAGGTGGTGGTGAACGGCAATCTGCTCATTGATGGCCAGGCGGAGATGAACCGCTCGTTCGCCGAACCCGCCGTGACCAATGTGCCGGGCGTTGCGCTGCCTGCTTTGACCGACGCGCAGCGCAGAGCCGTGAAGGAATTTCTCGCTGTTGCGGATGCCATCACCGTTGCACTCGCAGCGGACAAGCTCGACGAGTTCAACACGCAGGCTGCGAAGTCTCACGCGGCGATGCCCGCGTTGATGGACGCTTTCGTTAACGCAGACAAAGCATGGCATCCGTTGCTCAAGGGTATCGAGGAGGCAGGCCACTTGGAGAAAGCGATCGACCTCAAGGCCGCGCGCAAAACATTTCATCCGTTCAGCAACGCCGCCGTCGCGTTGGCGCAGGGTTTGCGCAGAGGGGATAAGGAGTTCGCGTCGTTGAAAGTGTTCCGGTGTCCGATGACTAAAGCAGTTTTCCCCGGCGCACCCGCATCAGCGGAATGGATGCAACTCAAGCCCGACATCAGCAATCCCTACATGGGCGCGCGAATGCTGGATTGTGGCGCGGAAGTGAAACCCTGAACCAAGCGCGAGACCCATGATTCAACGCATCATCGAATGGAGTTTGAAGAACCGCTTCCTCGTCTTCTGCGGCGCACTCCTGCTCATCACGCTCGGCGTGCGGGCGGTCTTCAAGACGCCCGTGGACGCCATCCCCGACCTCACAGAAAATCAGGTGCTCGTGTATGCCGACTGGATGGGCCGCAGCCCGCAGGAAGTTGAAGACCAGGTGACGTATCCGCTTTCGACAGGCCTGCAAGGTCTGGCGGGCGTGAAGGACGTGCGGGCCGTGTCGATGTTCGGGTTCTCGCTGCTCACGATTATTTTCGAGGACAACATCGACACCTACTTTGCGCGAACTCGCGTGCTCGAACGGCTCAACTATTTGCAAGGCGCGATGCCCGAAGGCGTGAAGCCGCAACTTGGCCCGGACGCCACCGGCCTCGGCTGGGTCTATCAATACTACCTCGACGTTGACCCTACCAAAGCGCCCAATGGCGGCTACGATTTGGGCAAACTCCGCACGGTGCAGGACTGGCACATCCGCTACCAACTCGCCAGCGTGCAGGGTGTCGCGGAAGTCGCGAGCATCGGCGGCTTCGTGAAGCAGTATCAAATCGAACTCTCCACCACGAGGATGCGGGCTGCGAACGTCACCATCATGGAGGTGATGACGGCGGTGCAGAACGCGAACCTGAACGTCGGCGGCAAGACGATTGAAGAAAACGGCGCGGAGTTTGTGCTGCGCGGCATCGGCCTCGTGGAAAGTTCGGAAGACCTCGAACTCATCCCCATCAAGGCGATGGAGGGCACGCCCATCTACGTGAAGGACATCGCCAACGTGCAAATCGGCGGCGACTTCCGGCGAGGGGCGCTGGACATCGGCGGACACGAGGCAGTGGGCGGCACGGTGGTCATGCGAACCGGTGAAAACGCCAAGGCCGTCATCGAGCGTGTGAAGGAGAAGATTGCCCAGATTTCCAAGAGCCTGCCGCCGGGCATTTCCATCAAACCGTTCTACGACCGCAGCACGCTCATCGAACGCACCATCGACACGCTCAAGCACGCGCTCCTGGAGGAAATCATTCTCGTCACACTGGCGCACATCATCTTCCTCTGGCACTTCCGCAGCATTCTCATCGTCACCCTGCCGCTGCCCATTTCTATTCTCATCTCGTTCCTGCTGATGAGAGAGTTCGGCATCACGAGCAACATCATGTCGCTGACCGGCATTGCCATCGCCATCGGCGTGCTGGTGGACGCGGCCATCGTGGTGACGGAAAACGTGCTGCGACACTGCGAAAGCGCGGAGGATAAGAAAGGCGGACGGCTCACACAGGCGGAGACTTGGCACGAGACATTGACCGCGTGCCAGCAAGTGGGACGGCCTATCTTTTTCGCAATGGCCATCATCATCCTCGCGTTCGTGCCGGTGTTTGCGCTGACCGGACAGGAGGGCAAGCTGTTCCATCCGCTCGCGTGGACGAAGACCTTCGCGATGATTGGCTCGACTCTGCTGGCCGTGACGCTCGTTCCCGTGTTATGCAGCCTGCTCGTGCGCGGGCCGTTTCATGGCGAAGACCGCAACCTCGTGATGCGCCTTCTGCTGAAAATTTACGACCCGGCACTGAATTGGGCGCTGAACCATCGCAAGGCGGTGATGAGCGCGGCGGCGCTGCTGCTGGCCACGGCATTGATGACGGCGTTCGGTCTGCCACGGGCGTGGGTGAAGGACTTGCGCGACCGGGGTTGGGAACGCACTGCCGACCTCGCGCAAGGTTTCGGCAAGGAATTCATGCCGCCGCTCAACGAAGGCAGTCTCCTCTACATGCCGGTGCTGCATCCCAAGACCGGCCTCAAGGAAATCCAGCGCGTCATGTCGTGGCAGGACACGGTGCTGGCGAGCGTGCCGGAAATCGAGACGGTCGCGGGCAAGCTGGGACGATTTGAGACGCCCACCGACCCCGCGCCGACCGAGATGTTGGAGACGACCATCACGCTCAAGCCGGAATGGATTCCGACCAACCACACAGTTTTCGGTTTCATCAAAATCCCGCGTGTCCTCCGCAATCCAGAATGGCGCGAAGGCATGACGGTCGAGAAGCTCAAGGCTGAGTTGACCGAGAAGATGAAGCTCGTGCCCGGCTACGTGCCCGCTTTTTTGCAGCCCATCGAGAACCGGATTCTCATGCTCTACACCGGCATCCGCGCCCAAGTCGGCGTGAAAATTTACGGCGACAACTTGAACGCGATTCAGGAAAAGGCGTTCGAGGTTGAGCGCGTCGTTAAGCAGATTCCCGGCGCGGCGGGCGTGTCGCCTTCGCGCGTGCAGGGCAAGCCCTACCTCAATGTGAAGGTGGATCGGAAAGCGCTAGCCCGCTACAACCTCAGCGCCCGCGACGTGCTCGACGCGGTGGAAGTCGCCATCGGCGGCAAGAACGTCAGCGTCACCATTGAAGGTCGCGAGCGTTTCCCGATTCAAGTGCGCCTCGAACGCGGCGAGCGCGACGACATCGAGAAGATTGGCCGCATCCTCATCGCCTCGCGCGGTTCGATGGGCGGCGGCGCAACCGCTGCGGGTGGCGGTGGTGGAATGGGCGGCGGCATGGCCGGTGCTGTTCGCCCCGCGGTCAACACAATGAGCGCCGGCGGCGACAATCAACCGCTCACTTACATTCCGCTCGCGATGGTCGCCAAGATTACGCGCGAAGTTGGCGCGAACGAAATCGCCAGCGAGAACGGACGGCTTCGCGCCTATGTGCAATCGAACGTGCAAGACCGCGACCTCGGCGGCTTCGTCAACGAGGTCGAGCAGGCGCTCAAAAAACTCGATTGGGGCAACATGACTTACCAGATGACCGGCGAATACGAGAACCAGCGCCGTTTCGTGAAGACCATGCAACTCGTCTTCCCCGCCGTGCTGCTCATCATTTTCGTGATGCTCTACATGGTTTATCACAGTGCACTCGAAGCCGCGCACGTCATGCTCGCCGTGCCGTTCGCCCTGAGCGGCGGCGTGTTTCTCCAAAAGATTCTCGGCTACAACTTCAATGGCGCGGTGTGGGTCGGTTACATCGCGCTCTTCGGTACGGCGGTGCAGACCGGCGTCGTCATGGTGGTCTATCTCGAAGAGATGGTGAAGAAGCGCAGGGCCGAACGCGGCAGCGCCTTCAACTACGCCGACCTCGTGCAAGCCGTGAAGGATGGCGCACGCCTGCGCCTCCGCCCGAAGGTGATGACTGTGGCGACCATCGTGGCGAGCCTCCTGCCCATCATGTGGAGTCACCGTCAAGGCGCGGAAGTGATGAAGCCTCTGGCTACGCCCGTCATCGGCGGGATGATTTCCAGTCTCATCCACATCCTCATCGTCACGCCCGTCATTTTCCTCTGGCTGCGAGCGCGCGAACTCACGTCCAGTCCCGCCCCAGCACCCGCGATCACGGAAACAACAAGCCAAAACGACCGCAAAGAACCATGAACGCAACCAAGTCCCCGCTGGTCATCCTCGGCTTGCTCGGTCTCGCCATCGCACAGGCTGGCGCGGCGGTGAGTATCGAGCGACTGCCGGAGTCGGGCCTTCAGCCCCAAGCCATCACCGCGCCCGATGGCACGGTCCATCTCATCTACCTTGCCGGTGAAGCCGAAGCGTCCGACATCCTCTACCGTCGGCGCACCACTGAAGGTGGTTGGTCCGGTCCGCTAAAGGTGAACAGTCAGGCGGGCAGCGCCGTGGCCATCGGGACCATTCGCGGGCCGCAGTTGGCGCTCGGACGCAACGGCCGGGCGCATGTCGTTTGGAACGGCTCGCAATCAGCCATTCCCAAGCCGGTCAACGGCGGGTCGCCATTGCTTTACGCCCGACTCAGCGACGATGGCCGGGGCTTCTCCGCGCAACGCGACTTGATCGGCCGCACGCACGAACTCGATGGCGGCGGCTCCGTGGCCGCCGATGCCAAGGGGCGCGTGTTCGTCGTCTGGCACGCTTCGCCTGCGGGCAGCAAGGGTGAGACAAACCGCGCGGTGTTTCTCGCTCTGTCCACGGACGACGGGGGCAGCTTCGCCTTGGAACGTATCATCAGCCCGACGGGAACGGGCGCGTGTGGTTGCTGTGGCTTGGCCGCGTTCGCGAACGAAGGCGGCGAGGTTTACGTGCTGTTCCGAACAGCGCGCACCATGATGCAACGCGACATGGCGCTGCTCGTTTCGTCCGATCGCGGCGGTAGTTTCCGCGAGTCGTTTTCCCACCCGTGGTCAGTCGGCGTGTGTCCGATGAGCAGCGCGAACATCGCGGCGGCGGACCACGGAACGTGGGCCGCATGGGAAACAGCGGGGCGCGTCCAGTTCGCCCGATTGGCGGACGCCGATGGGAAGCCACAGCCTCGCGCGTTCGGCGCGCTCAAAGGGGCGAAACATCCGCGCGTCGCCGTCAATCGCAAAGGCGAAACCTTGCTCGTGTGGACCGAAGGCACGGGCTGGCAGCGAGGCGGCTCATTCGCGTGGCAGGTTATCGACGCCAAAGGCGAACCCACCGCCGAGAAGGGAGAGCGCGAAGGCATCCCGGCATGGAGCTATGCCACCGCGTATGCCAAGCCTGACGGGGAGTTCGTCATCCTGCACTGAGCAAGACGAACCCAAAATCCAACACGATTTTATCTGCCAAGTAACTGTCTGCCTGACCTGGGCGCTGGATGAGGCCACCGCCATTCTTTGACAAACGACGGCGGGCTCCACGCCAGATCGAAGTCTCAACGAACACCACATGAAGATTACTCGACGCGATTTCCTCCAAACATCCTGCTCCGCGGTCGCCCTGTTAGGCGGCGGCTTTCTGACCGCACAGAAGAGCTTTGCCGATCACACAATTCCAGCCGGCGGTTATCCCCTGGTCATCCCCC
>CAZYJB010000159.1:0-7714 GCA_964647675.1 uncultured Verrucomicrobiota bacterium
TCCGTGCTGAGGTCCCCGGCCGCGATGTTGCTGAGAAAAATCGCATCGTAACTCTGCATCTCAGGAAGCGACGACGGGAACCCGGACAGGTCGGTCACGCGCGTCTCGAGCTTTGACGCCGTCAGCGCCTCGCCCAAGGTGCGATCCGCGGCGGGATCCGATGAGATCACCAGCACGCGCGGCTCGCCACGGACGTTGGTGAAGCTCGTGGAACGGTTATTCTGCGCGACCGAATCGCCGGGCGCATCGATGCGGACGTCGTAGCTGTAGAATCCAGGCGCCTCGAGAGTCTGCGGAAAGGTGAACAGATTCTTGCCGGCCTGCAGCTCGACCGACTGGGTTCCGAGCAACTGCTCCTGCCGGTACAGCGACACGTTGGCGCGCGTGGCGCGGTCGCTCTCCACGAAGATCTTCACGTCGAACGGCTGCCCCCGCTTGAGCTGGTTCGGCACCACGACCTTCTGGATGAGCACATCGCGTCCGCGCTCGGCACCAAGCGGAATGGCGTCGAGGGTCACGCCCAAGGACCTCGCAGCCACCGCGGCCTGCACCGCATCGCCCAGGGTCTGGTGACCGTCGGTCGCCACCACGATGCGACGTTGGCCGGTCTCGGGGAATGCGGCGGTCGCCAGCCGAATCGCACCCGCGAGATCCGTGCCCCCCGCGGCAATCACCGCCTGCACACGCGGCAGGTCCACCGCTGTGTTGGGCGCCGATTCGATTGCGGCGTCCGCGCCGAAGACCACCACACCGCCCCGGTCGTCGACCTTTTTCCGCGCCGAGAGCGTGTTCACCCACTCGCGCGCCGTCTCCTGTTGTTCGCCCGGCACGCTCTCCGACCGATCCAGCGTGAAGAACACGTTCACGCCGTCCACCGGCAGGCGGTAGCGGGCTCCCGCAAGGGCCAAGCCGAAGAGCAGCACCACGAGCAGCCGCAACGCCAATGCCACCCAGCGGCGCACCCCGAGCAACGAGCTGTCGGAACGCCAGGCCAGCCGAAAGACCCAGGCCAGCGACGCCGCGGTCGCCGTCAACCACCAGGGATGCGTGAATTCAAGGGGCATGGTGGCTGGGGGCGAGCCTCACTCGGTCCGATCGCCGTCGTGCCGCGCCGGCAGGCGGGTCCCTCGAATCCCCGGCAGCGGCGACTCGCGGCCACCGTTCGACGCTGCTTCAGCCAAGGCCACCGGCGCCCGCCGGCGCACGAACTTCAGCACGCGATGATTCTGCGAATCGGCGACGTAGAGGTTGCCCTGCGAATCGAGGCACAGGCTCCATGGACTGTTCATGCGATCGGGCGCCTGACCGGGACCGCCCAGCAGGTCCACCGGCCGATCCGCGGCGTCGAGCACCTGGACACGACTGTTGCCAAACTCGCACACGAACTGATGTCCCTCGGCGTCGACCTGCACGTCGTAGGGATAGCCAAACTCGCCCACTCCAGGCCCGGCTCGTCCATGGGATCGCACCCAGCGTCCATCCGATTCGAACACTTGCACGCGATGGTTGCAGGAGTCGGCGACGTACACGCGCCCGGTGCGATCGACGCCCACGCCCTCGGCGCGATTGAACTGCGCGGTGCCGTCTCCGGCGTTACCGAATCCGCCGAGAAACGCACCGTCCTCGATGCGGAATCGCTGCACGCGTTCCACCACGCCGTACTCACTGACAAAACAATCTCCGTTCGGGCCCACCGCGACGGCCCGCGGAAACCAGAGCTGACCTGCGTTGGTGCCAAGATGCCCCCATTGGCCGAGCAGCACGCCCGTCGCGGAGAAGCGGTTCACGCGATGATAATGGGGCTCCACGACGAGCACCGAGCCGTCGCCGACGCCCGCCATGCCCTTCGCCTTGCCCTTGTCGGTTTCCGGCATCTGCCACAACAACGTCCACACCCCGGAGCGATCGAACTTCTGCACGCGCCCGGTCATGTCGACGACGTAGAGCTGGTCCTCGCGATCGACGGTCACGGAGCGCGGCTTGTTGAAATGGCCCGGGCCGGTGCCCTTGGTGCCAATGACCTGCACGCGCTCGAAGAGCTTCGAATCGAGGGGGACAGAGGTCGCCCCGGAGGAGGGGCTGGAGCCTGAAGTGGGGCTGCACCCGGTCACCGCCAACCCCGCCAGCGCGACTCCGCCGATCCATCTGACGCCCCGCCCGCGAAGCAATCTCCCCACAACCCACGCCACGACCAGCGGCGCGAGCGCCAGGACAGCGAGCCACAGCCCCAGCGCCGACACCTGCGCCGTATAGCCGTAGTGCAGCAGGTTGAACACGACGAGCGCGACGGTGTCGCCTCCGGGCGGCACCACGAGCAGCGTGGTCTCCACATCCCAAAGACTCAGGAGATACACCAGGTACCAGGCGGCGCCGAATTGCTGCCGCGCGCACGGCCACCTCGCGTGCCGCCAAAGCGCCCAACCGCGCGCTCCGCTGACGCGCAGCAGCGCTTCCAATCTTGGATCCGAGGCGGCGCGCACGCGCGACGCCGCCAGCCACCCTGCCGCCGAGTAACGAAGCGTCAGCGCCAGCACCAACAAGGCGGTCGACCCTTGCACCCAGCCCATACCCGGCGCGGTCGCGGCCCAGGCCAGCAGCATGCCGATCAGCATGCCCGGCAGCACCCACGCGACGCCGATGATACCCCCCAACCATCGACCAAAGCGGCCCTCGACCAGGACTGCTCCGAGGATCACCACCAGCGTGGCCGCGGTCGCCGCGAGGATCCCGGAACTCAACAGCGCGAGCCCGGAGGTCATGAGCGCGCGCGGCAACTCGGACCAAAGCCGGGTGTCGCGCACAGACGCGACCAACGGCGCGAGGAAGGAGACCCCGAGGACCATCGATCCCGAGACAGCTGAACCGAGCCGCCAGGCAGGGCCGAGCCGCTTCGCCCAATCCGCTCCCGGTCGAATGTCGGCGCCGGGTTCGAACCCACGCGATGCCCCGCGCCACCACCACGCGAGCGCCGCGACCAGGACCACAGACGGCACCAGGGCGATCCTCAGTGCGGCAACCGCGTCGAGCCGCGTGGACAGTTGCAGCCACATCTCGGCCGGCCAGACGCGCGCCTGGAAGACTGCCGGAACCGTGAACTGCGCCCATGCCAGCAGGGCCGTGAGAAGTACCGGGGCCGGCAAGGCGCCGGCGGCCGCCGGCCAAAGGGCATGCCGCGCCCATCGACTGCCGGTCAGCTCGGGCCACGCCTCGCCCAATCGCGGATCGATCCGGCGCCAGGCGGCCTCGAGCCAGATCGCCGCGAGCGGCCAGGAGAGACAGGAAAGCACCCAGGCCGAGGCAAGTATCGGCATCCACCGGTCGGTCCACGAACCCCCGCCCATCCGCCACGCCCCCGCGAAGCCAAAGGCCTGCATCCATTGTCCCGCCACCCAGAACGGCGGAAGCATCAGCACGATCACCGAAGCCCCCAGGATCCATCGGCGCCCGCCGTTTCCCGCCGCGGCCATGGCCAGCGCGACCGGAATGCCGAGGAACACCGCGCCCGTCGTGGAGAGCGCGGCGAGCGCGAGGCTGTTGACGAGCAGGTCCGGGCTCATGGCGTCCCACGGACAAACGTTTTGGCCAGTGTCTCCAGGGTGGCGTCGAGATCGGCAGGCACCGCCTTCCCATCGATCGACACGCGGAGCTCCGCTTCGCCCGTGGTCGACACAGGCGCGGGATCCACGGCGCCCGCCTCGCGCAGGCGCGCAAGCACTGCCGGGCCGGCGAGGTAGTCGGCCAGACGACGCGCGCCTGCCGCGTTCCGCGCGCCGGCGACCACGGCAACGGTGTTGGGCAGATGAAAACCCTCGGCGGCGGGAAGCGGCTGCGCAACGACATCCAGGCCCTCGCGCCGCGCGAAGGCGACGTCGTCGGAGTCGGTCAACCCGACCGCGGCATCACCGCGTGCAACCACCCGCACGACTTGCGAATTCCCCTCGACGAGCAGCGGACGTTGTCCGGCGAGCGCGGTGCACCAGCGGGTCCAGGCGCTGCTTCCCCACCGTTGTCGCAGCACCAGGAGGTGGTTCGCCGTGCTGCCGAACACGGGATAGGCCATGACGAGACGTCCGCGCCATGCCTCGTTGGTCAGCGCGCCCAACGATTCGGGCACCGCTCCGCCGGTGCGCGTGACCCAGACCCGCTCGCGACGCCCGAACTCGGTCACGTCCGGCTCCAGCAGCCCGCGCGCGACCAACTGGCGTGTGCGCAGGCCCTCATTGCTCCACCAGAGATCGGCCTGGGGTCGCGAGGCTTCCATGATGAGGCGCTGGACCAGGCCCGTGGTCTTGGTGGCTTCGTTGTCGTAGACGGCCCGAACTTCGAGTCCCGTCTGTCGCGTGAACTCGCGCAGGACCGGTTCGGCGAAAACCCGATCCTGCGCCGCGTAGATCACCACTGCATCGGACCGCGATCCGCCGCATCCCATCGTGGCGAACGCCAGCCCGAGGAGCCCCGCCAGCGCGCCGACCCGACACAGCGCGATAGCGCCGGCGCAGCGCGGAAACGTGCCTGGCCGCGTGGAGCGATGTGCGTTCATGCCGTGCGCCGATGGTAGTACCACCACTCGATGGCCAGGACGCCGAGCGCCACGGCGGCGAACCAGCGCCAGATCTCGAGGTTGGCGGCACGCAGGGTCGTGGCTGCCGTGCCCCCGAAGCGGCCCACGCGGATCTCGGCGCGCGGCTCCGAATCGCTTTCCCGCACGTCCAGCGCACGCACGGCGTAAGTCACCTCGTTCGTCCCCCAGCGCACGGCGTACACACCCTGCCGGTCGGTGGCGCCGAAGACCGCTTCACGGGCGCCGCTGTCCACCCCCAACTCCTGCCAGTCGCCGCCGGGCGGGCGGACCTCCGCCTTCGTGACGCCGACCGGCACCTCGAAGCGCAAGGGATCGCCGGCGCGCAGGTTGAGCCGTTCCGCGCGCGCGGTGGCGGGGTTCAGGAAGTCGACCGCATTCGCAACGAACATGGGAAACGACACGCGCAGCGGCCAGGTGCTGCGCAACACGTCGAATCCGACCCAGATCACGCGGCGTCGGTGGAGGTCGCCCGCGACGACGAGCGGACCCTGCGTGGCGGCCACCACCACCTCGCCCCAGGCGGGAGCGCGGACCCCGGCCGCCTCCGCCACCTGCACATTGTCGAGGTTCACGAAACGCAGCAGCGGATGTCCGGTACGCCATTCCACGATGGGCGGTGCGTTGAGTGGCGCGAGATCCTCGAACCAGCCGGGCTCCGCGACGCGCAGCGCGAGCGTATTCACCGTGGGCCAGCGGGACGGGGCCACCGCGTCGAACACCACGAAGTCCCACGCGTCGTCGACCGCGGGCAGTTCGGCCACCACCGTCAACTGCACTTCGCCCGCGGCGCGCAATGCCTTCTCGAGAAAACGGTTTCCGCGCGTCACGAGC
Organism: uncultured Verrucomicrobiota bacterium; assembly: GCA_964647675.1. GTDB lineage: Bacteria > Verrucomicrobiota > Verrucomicrobiia > Limisphaerales > CAIMTB01 > CAIMTB01. Next base: position 5,414 of record CAZYJB010000159.1, read on the forward strand.
AGCACGCGCACCGGCTGCGGCAGCAGGCTCATCACCGAGGCCTGATTGTCCGCCGCCAGATCATCCGCCGCGGTGTGCCGGACGGAAAAAACCCCGTCGCGCGGTTGGGTCACGAGAAACACCAGCGGCTCGGAATCGGACGGCGCGACCGTCACTTCCTGCGCATCCAGCACCTCGCCCTCGAAAGCCAGTTCGACCTGGGTCGTGACCGGTTCGGGACCGAGGTTGGCGATGGCGGCGAATACGGCGCGCTGGCTCGGGTTCTCGGGATTGGCCCGCACCTCGAGCGAGGTGAAGGCCACGTTGCGGCGCTGGATGCCGACGCGATGGAACACCAGCGGGAGATTGCGGTTCTCGAACTCGTCGAGCACGCCGATCGCGCCGTCACTGAACAGGTGGATCTCCGGGTCCGCGACGTCGCGGATCAGGCTCTCCGCCATCTTCAGGGCTTCGCCGATCCGGCTGCCGCCGTCGGTCACCACGCACGTTTCGAGCGCACGCCGCAGCGCGGCGCGGTCGCTGGTGGCGGACTGGCGCACCTCGGTGCGCGGACCCGACTGGAGCAGCACCATGCGCTGGCCCGGCTTCAGGCTGTCGATCCAGCGCCGCGCCTCCGCCCGTGCCGCCTCGAACCGCGACGGCTCGACATCGCGGCTCTGCATCGAGGCCGAGGCGTCCAGAATGAGGACGCGCAGGCTGCTTGGACGTTCCTGCCCGGCGAGAAAGGGCCGCACCAGCGCCGCCACCGCGAGCAGCAGCAGCAGCAGTTGGAGCAGCAGCAGCCAGTTCCAGCGCAGCTTCTGAAAGGGCGCGTTGGCCTGGGTCTCGGCCAGATACCGCCGCCACAGCACCGTGCTCGGCACCCGCAGCACCACACGCCGCCGCTTGAGCAGGTAGAAGACGATCACCACCGGGAGGGTGATCGCGAACGCCAGCGCCCATGGCGTGAGCAGATTCATCCGAGCACGCCTTCCTGCCGCAGGTCCCGCAACAGCACGGACTCGAGCGCGACCTCCGAAGTCACCCGGAAGAACCGGATGCCCCGGCGGCGGCAGAACTCGCGCAGGGTCTGCGTGTAATCCTCCACGACCTGGCGATACGCCTTGAGGCGATACCGGCCAAAGGTGACCTCCTCCTCGGCCGCCGATTCGGAATCCACGAGGCGCAGGTCGCCGAAGGTCGTCGGATTCAATTCCTCGCGCGCGAGGATCTGCACCACGTGCACATGGAACCCGCGTCCCACGAGGGCATCCAGCCCCTCCGCATAACCGGCCGGATCCAGAAGATCACTCAGCACCATGGCGACCCCGGCCCGCCGTACCTCCATCGCGCCGCGCCGGAGTGCGGCATTGAACTCCGTCGCCCCGCCCGCCTTCAGCGCCGACAGATTCGAGAGATAGGTGAGCGCCGAGTTGCGACCTCGCACACCGCGCAACGCCGAGTGGAGCCTCGCCTGCGCCGTGTCCGCCGGATCCGCCGCGGGAAAAACGCGCACGGTGACCCGGTCGAAGCCGCAGAGCGCCACGTAGCCAAGGCCGGCCGCCAACCGACGCGCGAGCTCGAACTTGGCCGGCGACCCGAAGGTCATCGATTCACTGGCATCAAGGAAGATCTGCACCGGCAGTTCGCGTTCCTCCTCGTACAGCTTGATGAAAAGGCGGTCGAGACGCCCGAAGAGGTTCCAGTCCAGGTACCGGATATCGTCGCCCAGGACATAGTTCCGGTGATCCGCGAACTCCACCGATTGACCGCGCGCGCGGCTGCGACGTTCGCCGCGCGCCGAACTGCGCGACCGCCGGCGCGCGAGCATTTCCAACTGCTCGAGCTGGCGCAGCAGGCGGGCACTCAGAAGCGGTTCAGTCACGGGAGTCTCTCACAGGTGGAATCTGCCCCGGGATTGAACGCCGTGGCGGGGCGCGGGGGAAGAAAGAAGCGGCAGCGGTTCCTTCCCAAACCCGGGCGGTCGATGCCACGCTCCCCCGCACCGGTTCGACTGCCATGACCGAAACGCAGCACAACGCCTCCCCGGACTCCCGTGCCCGCAGTGCCGCCGCCGCCCGGGCGGTGGGCGTGGGGGCTGCGACGCATCACGTCTTTCTTTGCGTCGAACCCGCCGAGGCCAAGTGCGGTCCGCGCGAAGAGGGGATTCGGTCCTGGGAACACCTCAAACGGCGCCTGAAGGAGCGAGGCCTCGCCGGGCCGCAGCGTTGGGTGCATCGCACCAAGGCTGCCTGCCTGCGGGTATGCACCGACGGTCCGATCGCGGTGGTGTACCCGGAGGGCGTCTGGTACCGGCGCTGC
>CAZYJB010000160.1:0-7709 GCA_964647675.1 uncultured Verrucomicrobiota bacterium
ACGGCCAGCCCGGTGGTGTTCACCTTGGCCGTGGGATAATCGGCCGCCCGCGAGGCCTGGGCGCCCAGGAGAACTCCGAGCGCGGCCACGAGAAACGTCACCCGCGCCGCCACGGACGTCGCGCCCCCGGGCGGCCCGGCTTCCCATTGCGCGGGGCGTGCAGGGCCGCCCGTCCCCCGCGCCACGACCGGCACAGGCGTGAGGCCGAATTGGGGCGTGAGGACGCCCGAAAGGGCGGGAAGCTTGCGGTTTAGTCCCTGGATGAGATCAGCCAGGACATTCTTGAGGACGGGTTTCATGGGGTACGCAGGTTTCAGGTACGGGTGATGGAGTGTTGGGGTTCGCCGAGTGGAGAAAGAGGGGCGGATCCTCGCCGTCAGCTCCCGGTGTTCGGGGCGCCCACCACCGGAACGCCGCCGAGACCCGACGGAAGCCGCGAGACGCCAAGAAAGTGTCGGGAGGCACCTGCCGCCGGCGCGCCCGCCGGTCCCTCGGGATGTTCCGCCGGCGAAGGCACTCTGACCACGCTCGCGGCGGGTCCCGGACCGCAGGCACGCCGCTCGCGGCACACGGGCGCCGGCGCCGCCGGGCTTATGCCTTCGAGCCATTCCAGCGCGTGGGTATGCAGATCGCGGCGGAACAGGCGCGCCGCCAGTTCGCGCGGGACACGCCGTGGCGGGACCAGCCCGCGTGTCACGGACACCATCTCGCCGATCCACTCCGCGCGCTCACGGCTGGGCTCGCCACTCGCCACCGGGTCCGCTCCGGAGCCTGCGCCCACTGCCTCCAGTGCCAGCTTGAGGGTCGACTCGCTCACGCCCTCGAACCACCGCGAGGCGGCCAGGACGGCCAGCACCTCGGCCTGGTGCTCCGGCGCCAAGCAGAAGCGTGCGGACTCCATGAGTGCCGCGAGCAGTCGCGCGTGTTCCTCGGCGTGATCCTGTGTGAAATCCCGCGACACCATGATCGCCGCATCGGGCACCACGCCTTCCGCTGCCCGCCCGAGATCGAGGCGCACGCCAAGGCGCGCCACACACGCGTGGGTGGTCCAGGGGGCCGACGTGCAGAAGGCATCCACGTGCCCCGAAGCCAGCGCCGAGGGCATCATCGACGAAGGAACGATCACGATCCGGAACCCTGTACCCGGCGACAGCCGCCGCGCCTCGAGCCAGCGCAGGATGGCGAGTTGTGCCGACGACGACTCCTGATCCACGGCCAGCATCCAGGGGCGGGCCGGATCGGGACGGCGAAAGCCGCGGCCCTTGCCCTGGAACGTTCCGCCCGACCGCTGCAACTCCTCGTCCCAGGCAGACGTGGCGTCGGCGAAGGCTGCCGAGGCCACCAGCTCGAGAACATTCCCGCCGAGCATGAGCCCGGTCACGAGGGCGCGTCGCACACCCGAACCCGCCCAGCCGTGATAGGCCAGATAGAGAATGCCCGCGTTGCCCACAGCGGCGTCCAGCTCGCCGTGGACGAGCCGGTCACGGAGCGAACCCGCACCCGTCTCGCACGAGAGTGTCACGTCGATCCCCGCGCGCTCGAAGTGCCCCAGTTGCGAGGCCACCAGCGCGCTCACACTGGGAAGCGAGGGGAGGCAGCCCACTCGGACAGCACCCGATCCCATGCCCCCCGGACCATGGCTGTTCACCTTGGCGAACCGCATTCGCCGCCCCCAAGGCAGAAGCCGTGCCACCGACGGCGCCTCGCACGCCGGCGCGCTCATCATCCTGCTCAACGGATCGTTGAATTCTTTTCAACCATCCGGACTTTCGGTGCCGCGGTTCCGTGGCATTCTGGCCCGGCGCGCGCCAGGGCGCGCCGGTTCCCGCGCTCCGAGGCGGTACCGCGTCCCACGATGTCCTCCACCCTCGACAGTCGGCAGCTCCATGTCTTCGACCTCGTCGCCCACTCGCTCAGCCTGCGCGTGGCGGCGGGGGAACTCGGCATCACGGTCTCCGGCGTCAGCCACTGCCTGAAGGCGCTCGAACGCGACCTCGGATGCCGCCTCTTCGATCGCACTTCCGGCCGGCTGGTGTTGTCGCCGGAAGGCGCGGCCTTCGCGGTGGAGGCGCGGCAGATCCTCGAGCACATGCGCGACGCGCGCGGGCGTGTGCGCAGCGCCAACGCGTGGCAACCCGCGTCGCTCCGCCTCGGCGCCGAGGCCACCGCGTGCCGTCACATCCTGCCGTCCGTGATCCGCGAGTTCCGCGAGAGCTTCCCCGCCTGCCATCTGTCCATCCAGGCCGCCCGGGTCCACGACCTGGCCGAGGCGCTCGGTGAGCTGTCCCTCGACCTCGCCCTCGCCATCGAGCCCGAGCCCAACGCGCGCCTGCGCTTTGCGCCCGTGGGCGAGGACGACCTGCTCTTCTGCGTGCACCCACTCCACCCGTGGGCGTTGCACCGGCAGGTGGACCGCAGCGACCTGGCGCGCCGGAAACTCAAACTCATCCTGCCGGAGCAAAGCTCACCGACGTTTCAGCTCGTCCAGGAGTACTTCCGCCGCGAAGGCATCCCCGTCGACCCGGGACTTGAAGTCTCCGACGACGACACGGCACTCGAGTTGGTCCGTCTCGATCTCGGCATCGCGCTGCTCCCGCGGTGGCTCGTCGCCTCCGATCTGGAACAACGGCGCCTCGTCGGCCTGCCCGTGGGACGACGTCGGCTCACGCGGCGGTGGGGCTTTCTTCATGCCGCCACCCGCTCCCTCAGCTTCCCGGACCAGATGCTGGCCACGCTGTGCCGCACCGTCCTCCTCACGCTGAACCGGACGTCGGCCACGGCGCCTGAGCGCCCCCCCGACGTCGTCCAGCCCGCACCGATTCCGGTGCCGGCCGCGTGACATAACGCTTCGATCAGGCTTCCCGCGCAGCGGTCGGATTCCCCTGGCGGCACCCCGGCCCCGCCCGGATTGTCACGCGTCCACCCAAGAAAGACCGCACCGGCCGACCGTCGGGCTCCCGGTTCATGTCACTTTTTGCGCCGCGCGATGTCCGGATTTGGCCAGTTCATGAATGGATTGCACCAGACACCGCACCGGAACAGAGCCATGGACGGCCTCTTCTGGCTTCCGCTCGTGGGCTGGCTCGCACCAACCCGGCGCGGTGCCTCCCACACGTTTGACGCCCCACCCGCCACCCGACACACTCGTCGGCGGGATGGCGCACATTCATGAGAAGATCGATTTCACCGTCGCCATCTTTGTAGTCCAGGACCGCAAGGTTCTCGTGATTCACCACCGGAAACTGGGACGATGGCTGCCGCTCGGCGGCCACGTCGAACTCGATGAGGATCCTGAGATCGCGGCCTTGCGGGAAGCCAAGGAGGAGAGCGGTCTCGAGGTGGAACTCGTGGGTGAACGTCCGCCGACCACCGAGCCCGGCACGCGCGCGCTGATCGCGCCCCGGTTTCTCGACATCCACCGCATCACGGACACCCACGAGCACATCGGCATGATCTACTTCGCGCGCCCGGTGGGAGGCGCCCTCGGCCTCGCGGAGGAGGAACATCTGGGCATCCGCTGGTGCACGAGTGAGGAACTCGACACGCTCCAGCCCCCGATGAGCAACGCCGTGAAGTGGTATTGCCGGCAGGCGCTGGCCGAAGTGCCTTCGCGGACTCCGGCGGTCGCCCACGGCTGAGACGGGTCGAACCGGCTCCCACCCCGCTTCCGCCCGCTACCGATGTATCCGACCCGGATCAAAACCGGCGCCTTCGTGCTCGAAGGGCTGAACTCCGTTTCGGCGACCTTTTATTTCTATTTCGTCTACTGGTTCCTGAGCCGCGAGCTCGGATTCGGGAGCCGCGAGAATCTCCTCTGGGCGGTGGGCCACGGGTTCATCTACATCTTCGCGTCGCTGCAGGGCGGGCGCTACGGACAACGCCACGGATACCTCAAGGCGATCATGCTGGGATTCGCCGGCATGTCCGCCTGCTTCCTGGTCGGCTGGGTCATCAACCTGGCGGGATTCCCGCGCACGACGGAGATCACCCTCCAGGCGTTGCTGATGATCGTCGCCACGATCTCCATCTGTTTCACCTGGCCGAACCTCGAGGCGATCGTCAGCGAAGGCGAACCCGGGCACCGGCTTCAACGGTACCTCGGCATCTATAACCTCGTCTGGTCGGGCGCCGGCGCGCTGGCGTACTTCGTCGGTGGCGCGCTGGTCGAAGCCATCGGCGGACGCAACCTCGTCCTGCTCGTCCCCGGACTCATGATTGCCGGGCAACTCGTCATCGCGCTGCGATTGCGTCGCTCGCTGCCCGCGGGAGCCGTCGTTTCGCACGAGGCGCATGGCACGCTCGGTTCGGAAGAGGAACGCCACCGCTCGCCCATCCCGCCCCGCACCTTCCTCATCATGTCGTGGATCGCGAATCCCTGCGCCTACGTGGCCATCAATTCCGCGATCCCGCTCATCCCCTCGCTGGCGGAACGCCTCGGACTCGCGCCGGGTCCAGCCGGGGTCTTCTGTTCGATCTGGCTGTTCGCGCGCACGGCCACCTTCTTCGGACTCTGGCGCTGGAACGGCTGGCACTACCGCTTCCGTTGGCTGGCCGCCGCATTTCTCGCGATGATCGCAGGATTCCTTTTCATCTTTCTCAGCGCGACCTTCACCGACCTGCCCCGCGTGCAGATCCTGGCCCTGGCCTCGATCGCTCAGATTCTTTTCGGCGTCGGCCTGGGTCTCATCTACTACTCGTCGCTGTTCTATTCCATGGACGTCGGCGACACGAAGGGCGACCACGGCGGCATTCACGAAGCGGCCATCGGGGTGGGAATCTTTGGCGGCCCGCTGGTGGGTGCCGCCGCGGAGTTCGTACGACCGGGAAGTCCCACTGCCGCCGCCTGGGCGGTCAGCGGGGTGCTGGTGATCGGTTTTGCGGTGCTGCTGGGCCTGCGTTCGCGCGCGCGCACCTCCCGCGGCACCCTTGGCTGAACCAGCTCAGACGCAGAGGTCCGAGATTCTTTCTCGCGGAGCCGCGGAGTTCGCGGAGAGGGAGGCGATTGAGCGCGTCTTCCCGCCTCCGCATCTCCGCATCTCCGCGTGAACCGGGTTCCGCCATTGTAAAGTTCCCGATCATCCTGCGCCGACGCCGAGTCTTTTCAACGCGCGCGCGCGCCGAGGGATCGGATGCCGTTGGGCAGGGTCCGGATCGCCTGAATTTCCGCCGTGGTCAACGGGCGGTTGAAGATCGCCACGTCGTCGATCCATCCGACGTAGCCGACCCCCAGCATCAGACGCGACTTCGCGACGTCCCACGTGAACCACTGGTTGCGGGGTGAAATGCGCCCGATGAGCGCGCCGTCCAAATGCAGCGAGGCCACGCCGTCGGGTCGGCCGGTATTGAAGTTCTCCCAGGTGAACACCACGTGCGTCCAGCGATCACGGCCGAACGGCGGTCCCTCCACCGCGAGCAGCGGTTTCTCGGCTGTCGGAATGGCGCCCCAGTCTCGGTTGTTCGGATTCCAGACCTTGAGATCCGCGTAGGCCCCAAGGCGAAACGGCACGCCCTCGTTCCGCTTCTCGAACTCCACGAAGAACGACGCGTCGTTCCACGCCTTCGGGGTGATCTGCATCGGGTCGGTGAACCCCATGGCCAGCTCGGCAAAATCCGTGCGCAGCCAGAAGGAGGCCGATCCGCCCCAGTTCTCGCGCTGCCAGGCCACGTTGCGGTCCGCGCGATAGAACACGACCGCGTCCGTCTTCCGCTCGAAGCGCAGCGCCTTGCCGTATTTGCCTCCGTCGTCGACCACGCGCACCGGGACGTCGCCCGGAATCCCCGGCTTCGCGGCATCCCACGCCTCCATCTTCGGCGCCACATACACCCAGGGGTCGCCCGCCGCATGGTCGGCGTCCGCGCCGGCCTCGAACGAGGCGTGGAAGGTCAGCGCGGACCGCAGCGCCCTGGGTTCCACCTCGCCCCAGTGCGTCTTGATCGCGCGATCCGATGTGCAGCCCGCCGCCAGGATCAGGGTCACGGAGGGCACAATCATCCTCGAGAGCAACGCGTGCATGACGGGCACTGTGAGAAGCGCGCGCCGCAAAGCTCAAATCCGAAATGCCACGAGCCGTTCGACGACATGTCGATTGACGCACCCCGGGGTCCCCTTGGAATCTTCCGCTCGTGCATCCCTTTCACGTCCACGTCTCCCGCCGCCGTTTTCTCCAGGCCGCCGCCGCGTCCGCCGGGCTGCCGCTCTGGTTTCATGAGGAATCGCAGGCCTTCGCCGCCACGCGCCCGCCGCTCTCCGCCAACGACAAGCCCGGCATCGCGCTGATCGGCTGCGGCGGCCAGGGCCGCGGCGACACCAACTGGGCGAAGGGCTTCGGCAACATCGTGGCCGTCGCCGACGTCGACCTGCGCCAGGCCGAGGCGGCGAAGAAGCAGTTCAAGGCGGAGCACGTCTACCAGGACTTCCGGAAGCTGCTCGAGCGCGACGACGTGCACGTGATCATCAATGGCACGCCCGACCACTGGCACACGTTCATCAATGTCGCCGCCGCGCGGGCCGGAAAGGACATCTACACCGAGAAACCGCTCACGCTCACCATCGCCGAGGGCCAGCGCCTCGTGAAAGAGGTGCGCAAGCACAAGACGGTCCTTCAAGTGGGCAGCCAGCAGCGCAGCGACCGGCGCTTCCGCCTCGCCTGCGAACTGGTCCGGAACGGCCGCATCGGCAAACTGCAGCACATCATCGTCGGCCTTCCCACCGGTCCGGTCGCCGGTCCCTTTCCCACCCTGCCCGTGCCGCCGGAGATGAACTGGGACTACTACTGCGGCCAGACGCCGCTGGCGGCGTTCAATGCCAACAATCACCACGGCAACTTCCGCTGGTGGTACCAGTTCTCGGGCGGCCAGATGACCGACTGGGGCGCCCACCACAACGACATCGCCCAGTGGGGCCACGGCACCGATCGCTCCGGTCCGGTCGAGTTCGAGGGCCAATCCCTCAAACCCATGATTCCCGGCGGCTACGACGCCGTGTCCAAGTATCGCGTCGAGTGCCGGTACGCCAGCGGCGTCACCATGACCCTGCTCGACGAGAGCACACCGCACGAGCGCGGCGTGGTCGGTGAGGGCAAGTCCACGCCCAACGGCGTCCAGTTCCTGGGTTCCGAGGGCTGGATCTACGTCAGCCGCGGCGAGATCCGCGCCTCGCAGGCGGAGTTCATCGAGACGCCGCTTCCCGCCGGTGCCACGCGCCTGTACGCGTCCGACAACCACATGGGCAACTTCTTCGACTGCGTGCGCAGCCGGAAGGATCCGATCTGCCCCGTGGAGGTCGGGCATCGATCCATCTCCATCGCACACCTCGGCGTCATCAGCATCCGCCTCGGCCGCAAGCTCCGGTGGGATCCCGAGCGCGAGCGCATCGTCGGGGACCGCGAGGCGGCCAAATGGCTGGGCCGGCCCATGCGCAAGCCCTACGACTGGACGTTTATCGGCTGAACCACGCGCGCCCGGCGTCCGCGCCGTGCAAATCAGGGATGCTGCCGCCGGTCCGGAACGGCGGTGGAGACACCCGAAGAAACGCTTTACACCGTTTCCGCCGGGCGACCAAGTTACCCGGACGATGTCCGATTTCCCCTCGGAAACGGCGCGCCGTGCCCCCGCACCCGCGCCGCTCAAGCAGACTCGCATCGCCGAGCCCAGGACTCTCGAGAGCACGATTGCGCGCTCCCAGGACTACCTGCTGAGCCTCCAACACC
>CAZYJB010000161.1:0-7691 GCA_964647675.1 uncultured Verrucomicrobiota bacterium
GAGGACGCCGGGGACGGCGAGCGCGCGGCCTGCTGCAACTTGCGCAGCGTGGGCTCAGCCTCGAGCTGACGTGACTCCTCCTCGAGGCGCTTGGTGGCGTCGGCGAGCTGGTGCAGAGCCTCGGCCTTGGTGAGGCGCACCTGCGAGAGCTGATCGGCGAGTGCCGCAGTGTCGCCGAGCGCGTCCTTCAACGTATCCTCGGCGGTGTCGCGACGGTCCAACTCGCGGCGCACGAGGGCGGCGACCTTGCGGCCGGTGTCGCGCATGACTTCGGCTTCGTGCTGCTTCCGGAGATGCCGGGGGGAGCGGAATTCCGGGACGAAGCCGAGGCCGATGACCAAGGCCAGGAGGACAGGGGCCCAGCGCGCGGCGGCGGGCAGGGCGAGCGGCAGGAGGCGGCGAAGATTGATCGAGGACACCGCGGCGGCGGCGTCGCGCACGAGCAGGGCGGTCCACTCGGGCGGGGCGGCAGTGCGGGCCGAGGCCACTTCGAGAGCCGTGCTCAGTTTCTGGTTCAGTTTCTCGCGGCTTTCGAGCAGGCGGGCGGCCGCTTCGAGCGGCACGCGGCGCCAGCCTCCGGCCACCAGGCCGATCAGGGCCCCGAGCAGCGGCAGGATCCAGGCGGGCGCGATCCAAGCCTCCGGGATGGGCGCGATCTTGAACAGGGCGAGGGCGATCAGCCAGGTCAGCGCGCCGTAGAGGAGTCCGTGCCAAAGGCCGTGCAAGGCGTGTTCAAGGCGCCGCCGGCGGGCCGCCGCGGCGAGGGTTGCCTGGAGGGAAGCCAGCTCGCTCATGCGGTGCAGAAGGTGCTCCGGTCGCACGGGTGGCGCCAGTGGTTTCTTGGGTGTGCCATGGGTGTCGGGTGCCCCGACAGAAAGGCCTTCCCCACCGGGTTGGCGGCGGGGAAGGCCTGACGTTTGCGACGGGGCGCAGGATGGGTGTCTATCGCGGGATCACAGGCCTCCCGAGCGAACCCGAACAAAGCCTGCGGTGGCCGTGCGCGGCACGTTGGCGGTGGTGGAGGAGGTGGTCAGGAGCTTGGTCCATCCGCCGCCCAGCGCGGAGGCGATTTCCACGTCGTAGGGAGCCTGGCCGCCGGCCCAGGAAACGACCAGGTCGTTGCCGGAGACGGTGGGTTTACCGAGCGTGAGGGGTTGGGCGGCGGCGCCGGCGGTCACGCGAACGTTGTCGATGCCCAGGGTTTCGGTCCACCAGGACGTGGCGGCACGGAACTCCAAGACCAGGTCGGTGGCAGTGGCCGGGATGTCGAAGGTGAAGTCAGCGAACTCGCGCGTGAGGCGGCGCACGAATCCCTGCGTCTCATCGGCGAGCCAGGGCTGGACGGCGTTCTGCACGCCGCGGAAATGCGCCAGGCGGACGGGCGTGCTGGAGGTGCCTGCCGGGTAAGCGAAGATGTCGATCAGATCGCTGTCCTCGAAGTCCACGACCGTGGCCGCCAGCGCGACCGTGAGTTTGACGTTTTTCTTGCCCGTCACGTTGATGGAAGGGAACTGAATCGAGCGATAGGCCTGACCATCCGGGTAGGCCCATTTGTTCAAGCCCGAGCCCCCGAGGAATCCGGTGCCCTCGAAGCCGGCGAAGGGGCCGCCATCGTAGAAGGTGCCCTTCGGGTTGTCGTTCGGCCCGTTGAGCACGACGATCAGCGGTTCCTGACGCTCTTCGGTGGGGCCGGACGCGATGTAGCCTGTGACGCTGGCGTCGCCCTGCAATTTCACGGGCGAGACCGCGCCGTCCACGCCGAGCACTTCCCAGTAGCCGGAGTCGAGATTGTCATCGGGCACTTCGCCGGCGGTGTTGGCCACCCAGGCTTCGAGGCTGCCGCCGCCGCTCGAGTTGTAGGAGACCAACTCGAAGTCGTAAGCCCCCGCGGCGGGGAACGCGACGTTCACGTAGACGATCTGGTGCGCGTGCGGACCGGGATCCGTGAGCACGACGTCGGCGACGGTGAGTCCATTCCGGTCGAGGTCGATGGCGAGGCGGGCGCCGTCATCGGAGCCGACCGCCACCCGGTAGGTACCGGCGGTGGCCACGGACAGTTTGCCCTTGGCGACGAGCCCCCAGTTGCCGGTGTAACCGCCGGGGAGCGGATTGTCCGTCGACCACGAACCGGCCGAGGCATCCGCGAAGTCGAGGGTGGTCACCGGGGCCGTGGACTTCTCGTGCGTCTTGGTGCCGGCGACCATGGCGTCGACATCGGCGAGAGTGTTCACCGAGGGCGGGACGACGCGCGTGATGGTGGCCAGGGTCACCGAGTTGGTGGGCAGGAAGCGGCCGACCAGTTCGAACGGCTGATCACCGGTGAGCGCGTCGAAGGAACCGGTCTTGCCGCCCGCGGCCGGGTGCGTCGCCGCGGTGACGGTCACCCGGCCCGGCGTAAAGTTCACCGCCGTGCCGATGCTGCCGACCAGCATGTCGTCGAAGTCCGGCGCGTTCATCACGATGACTGGCTTGGGCAGGAGAACAAAGCGGCTCGGATTGCTGGCGCCGGGTCCATGGATGAACAGGTCGCCCGGCACATCGAGCTCGTTGGGCGTCCCGGCGATGTCATCGTCGACCACGGTGTGTCCCGCGGCGGTCAGCAGGTCAGCGAGGCCCTGGATGGCCGCGGCGTTTGGGTGGGCCACCACCTGCGCGTTTTTCTTGCCCGCGAGCAGCCAGTCGACCGTCGAGCCGAGCAGCCCGAGGAAGTCGGCGGTTGCGGCGCTGCCGTCCGTGGCGCGCCAGGCAATGATGGCGCGGCGGCCCGGGTTTTCGGGGTTGCCGGTGAAGGAAACGTTGAAGCTGTGCTCCCAGTAGATGGGGCCTTTCTGGTCGAAGTTCCCAAGTTCGTCGCGGATGCGCTGAGGCTCGTAAAGCCCGCGGCCGGTCATGGTGTACCGCTTGGGCGTGGCGGCTTCACCGTCGGTATTGAAGCCCGCCTGAAGCAGGACTTCCTGGGCCAGCGCGGGCGTGGCGCACGCGAGCGCGGTGGCGAGTACGGAGGCCGGTCGAATAAGGAAGCCGGATTGGGCGCGGATGCGTTTCATGGGAGGCAGGGATGGCAGGACTGAATTGGACTGCGTGTTGAGGTTCCATGGCCCGGTCCATGACGATACGAGACGACACGTCCCCAGTTGGGCGGTGTTCACAGACGCGGGAGCGCCGGTCTTATGCTGAGGATTTGGGAAGTTGGTCAACCCCAAACCCGGAATTGCGCGGGGGGATGGACGAAGGACTCGATGGAGGGGAGTCACTGAAGGTGCTTCTGGAAGAAATCGGCGCGGCGGCGGCGGCCGTAATCGCTCTCGGCGGCACCGTGGCCGGCGCCGGGGATCAGGACGAAGTCGAAGTCCTTGTCGGCTTTGACCAGCGCGTTGACGACCTGCGTCGTGCTGGCGGGGTCGACGTTCCGGTCGAGTTCGCCGACCACCAGCATCAGGTGCCCCGTCAAGCGATGCGCCTGCGTCACATTGGATTGCTCGGCGTAATGGGGACCGACCGGCCAGCCCATCCACGCTTCGTTCCACCAGATCTTGTCCATGCGGTTGTCGTGGCAGCCGCAGTCGGCAACTCCGGCGCGGTAGAAGTCGCCGTGCGCGAGGAGAGCGCGGAGCGCGTTCTGACCACCGGCCGAGCCGCCGTAGATGCCGACGCGCGTGAGGTCGAGCTCGGGAAACCGCGCCGCGGCGGCCTTGAGCCAGGCGATGCGGTCGGGGAATCCCGCATCGCCGAGATTGCGTGCGGCGACGTCGTGGAACTTGCGCGACCGCCAGTTCGTGCCCATGCCGTCGATCTGGACGACGATGAACCCGCGATCCGCGAGTTCCTGCTGATGCCGGTAAGTGCCGCGAAACGATTTGGGCACGTGCTGATCATGCGGGCCGGCGTAGATGTTCTCGATCACCGGGTATCGCTTCCCGGGATCGAAATCGGCCGGGCGATGGAGAATGCCGTGAATCGGCGTTGACCCGTCGCGGCCGGGCGCCACGAAGCGCTCGGGGAATCGCCCACGCCGCGCCAACACCTCCGAGGCGTCCGCCTCCTCCACGAGGCATAGCCGTTCTCCGTTGTCCGCGCGTCGCAGTTCGATGACGGGCGGGTGGTCCACGCGCGACCAGGTGTCGAGGAAGTAGCGGCGGTCCGGCGACCACTGGACGGCATGGGAGCCGTCGCCTGCGGTGAGCAGCGTGAATCCCGAGCCGTCGAGGTTCACGCGGGCGAGGTGCCCATGATAGGGATCCTCCTCCGGCCGCACGCCCATGACCTGGAGCAAGGCCACGCGGTTGGTTTCGTCCACGTGCTCGACGCGGCGGACGACCCATTCGCCCTGGGTCACGGGATGGAGCAGCGAGCCCGTTCGCGCGTCGCAGAGCAGCAAGTGATTCCAGCCGGAGCGCTCGGACATCCAGAGGAACTGCGACGCGCCGTCGAGAAAGCGCAGGTAGGTCTTGTTGGAATAGTCGACGAACGTGGCGGAAGTCTCTTCGGTGAGCGTGCGGACCGTGGCCTGCTGCGTTTCGGCGCCTTCCCATTCCACCGCCAGCAGGCGCAGCACCTGGTGCCCGCGCTGGTTGTAGAGAAATGTGAACCGCGAGTTACCGCGGTCCCAGCGGAACTCGCCGACGCTCCAGGGCGTGGGGAAGAGATCCGCGGCAAAGGTGATTTCGCCCGCGGTTTCCGCGCGGAAGAGCCGCGGTCGTTGGGTGGGGATTTCGTCGCCGGCCTTGAGATAGGGGTAGGACGTCAGGCGCGGCTGCAACTGATCGCGCGGTGATGACTCGACGATTTCGACGCGGCGCTCCGGGACGGAGCGGGTTTGCAGCGCCACCAGATACCGGCCGTCGGGCGACCAGAACACCTCGGGCAGGGACGCAGGCGGCTCCGCCTTGTCGAAGTCCATGCCCACAAGACGATCGCGCTGCACGTCCTGTCGGAAGGAGTGTCCGGGGCTGCCGTCGAAGCTCAGGGGAACCTCGCGGTTGGAGGCCAGGTGCCGGAGCCAGAGGTTGTGATCGCGCACGAAGGCGGCGCGCGTGCCGTCGGGAGACAGGACGGAAGTGGCGGCGGATCCCGCCCCGTCTTCGCGACGCCGGGAGGGGCGCGGACTGTCGGTGACCAGCGCGCGGCGTGGTCGCGCAGCCGCTTCGAACACGGCGACCGGACGACCCTGGTCGGCGGCGAGCCAGACATGACCGGCGAAGGTGTGCTGCCGACGCGAGGCGCCGGGCGCGAGGGGACCGTACGAGACGCGCTGGCCTTCGGGGCTGATCCAGAAAAGCTCGATGGGACGCGAGAGACGGTTCTCGAACGTGATCGCGGACTCCGCGCCGGTGCGGCGCGACGGCCGCGGATCGGATTCCGCCTCCAGCATGTCCGCGGCGTCGGCGGCTCCGGACTCGAGTGATTCAAGATGGTACGATTCGAGGTCGAGCCGCCAGGCGCCCAGTTCGCCGCGCAAAACGACGCTGGCGGAGTTGGTGGAGAACTCGAGCGAGTCAACGGGGAGTCGGGCCGCATCCATCGGCTTCGACGTGGCGTGTTCGAGCAGGCTGGCGAGGCGGCTGTGGTGGAAGGCGGGGTGCCGCGTCGCGGGCTCGGTGCGCACCACGTTGAATTCGTAGCCGCCGTCGCGGATCCCGACCCGGTACCAGAAAGCTGGGGGCTGTCCGAACCAACGTGGCTCGACCCGATCGCGATAGACCTGCGCAGGGGCGGCGGGGGCGGCGGCGAGGTCCGGCGGGCTGAGAAACGTCAGCGAGGCGAGCGCGGTGAACAGGGTCCGGACGAGCACCGGATCGGCACGGAGGGCGCGGGACGGAATCACCTGGCCAGCATGCGCGACCGCGCTGTCCCACGCGAGAGCGCAGCCGGATCCACCCGCCGCGGGAAGGGGCGCCGAAAAACCGGATGGCCCCGCTCGGGGGGGCTTCGATATGTTGGCTGGACCATGTCCGACACCCCGCCGCCGCGCCTGAACAAGGCACCGTTCTGGATTGCGGATGCCCTGTTGCTGGGAACGGCGGTGGTTCTCGTGGCGCTGGGGTCACGTCCACTTTCCGTGTGGGAAGGGGTTTCGGTGGCGGCCTGTGTGGGGCTGGGCGGGTGGCTGGCGGTGCTGCCGTTTCTGCGGGAGTACGAAGCGTCGTTGAAGTGGGCCGAGACCGACCGTCTGGCGCAGACCGGGGAACGGCTGCAGCAGCTCGAGGTCGTGGCGGAGCGCATCGCCGGTGCCACGGCGCAGTGGCAGGGTGTGCAGGAGAGCGCGCGGCAGACCGCGGAGGCCGCCAAGGGCGTGGCGGAACGGTTGGCGCGGGATGCGGAGACCTTCGCGGGTGCGGTGTCGCGCACGTCGGACGGCGAGAAGCAGACCCTCAAGCTCGAGGTCGACAAGTTACGCCGGGCGGAAGGGGGGTGGCTGCAGGCGGTGGGGCGCATGATGGATCACATCTTCGCACTGCACGTGGCCGCCGTGCGCTCGGGGCAGCCGTCGGTGGTCGAGCAATTGGATCGGTTTCACGCAGCGTGTCGTGAAGCGCTGCGCCGCGTCGGGTTTGTGCCCGTGGTGGCGGCACCCGACGAACCCCTCGACCCGCGCAAACACCAGCCCGTGGACGGCTCGCGGCCGCAACCCGGCGCGCGGGTGCATGAAACGGTCGCGCCAGGATACGTCTATCAGGGCCAGTGGATCCGGCCCGTGGTGGTGAAAGTGGCGGGCGGAGACGAGGCCGCGGAGCCGGGGTCGCCTGCGGAGAGCGCAGGCCGGTTGGCGGAGGATCCCGGGGCTCCGTCCGGCGGGGCCTGAGCGGGATCGGTCGTGGTGATGGAAAGTCCAGGTGACCGAGAGGGCGGCTCGGCAGGGACGCCTCGCCCCACTTGCGGAAGGATTTGAAGGGGAAGGTAGGGCGCCACGTCCCGGTGGCGTCGCGGGCGGTTCAACGAATTCGACGAGGAAAATGGCATGGCGAAAATCGCAGCGGAAATGGTGGTCGAGAAGGTGACGATCGAGGCGGCGGACGTGAAGACGCTCCAGCTCCGCTGGCCCGACGGCCACGAACCCGAGTTCAAGACCGGCCAGTTTATCACGGTGTTCTGGCCCGACACTCCGGCGTACAAGCGCGCCTACTCGCTCTCCTCGGCCGCCACCGACCGGGGCTTTTACGAAGTCACGGTGAAGCGCGACGGCAAGATGGGCACGCGCGTGGTCGATTGGATCAAACCGGGCGACCGCCTCGGCGTGCTGCCGCCGGCGGGGCGGTTCCTGCCGGTGTTCGAGCCGGGGTACCACCTGATCTGCATCGCCGGAGGGTCGGGCGTGACGCCCTTCCGTGGCTTTGCGCGGGAGGCGCTCCAGCGCAATTACGACACGCGCATCACGGTGCTCTACAGCGTGCGACGCCCGGTCGACATCATCTTCCGCGAGCAGTTCGAGGCGTTGGCACGCGAGAACCCGCGGTTCACCTTCCATGTCACCTGCACGCGCCTGACGCCGGAGGACGCGTGGAATGGGCATCATGGCCGCATCACGTCCCACTGGGTGCAGCAACACATCGGCGATCCCCAGAAGACGGTGTTCTACGCGTGCGGACCGAACGCCCTGGTCGATTTCGCCGAACACCTCGTCCGCGAGGAACTGAAGTTTCCCAAGGAACAGATGAAGGTGGAGAAATGGGGTTAAGAACCCCAAGGTCCGA
>CAZYJB010000162.1:0-7659 GCA_964647675.1 uncultured Verrucomicrobiota bacterium
GGAGCCGCATCCGGGGCCCACGGTTTATTTTGTCGATGCGCCGGAGTTCTTCGATCGCGACGGCATCTACGGCGACGAGCGCGCGTCCTATCCAGACAATGCGCATCGTTTCATCGCGTTCAGCAAGGCGGTCACTCATCTCGCGCGTTATCTGCCCTGGAAACCCGAGGTGGTTCATGTGCACGACTGGCAATCCGCGCTCGTTCCGCTCCTCGTGCGCCACGCGCATCAGGCCGAGGGTTGGACCGAGGCGCCACGCACGGTCCTGACCATCCACAACCTCGCGTATCAAGGCGTCTTCACCAAGGCCAGCTACGCCTTGACCGGACTGCCGGCCGATTACTTCCATCCCGGCGGTGCGGAGTTCCATGGCGCCCTGAACTTGCTCAAGACCGGGCTCGTGTACTCCGACGCGATCACCACGGTGAGCCCACGCTATGCACGCGAGATCACGACGCGCGAGTTCGGCGAAAGACTGGATGGCGTGATCCGCGATCGCCGCGACGTGCTGCGCGGGATCCTCAATGGGGTCGATTATGACGAGTGGCGCACCACCGGGAATCCGCACCTGCCGTTCGAGTATTCGGCCGATGACCTCGGCGGCAAGGCGCGCATCAAGGCCGCCCTGCAAGCCGAAGTGGGGCTGCCCGTGCGTGACGACGTGCCGCTCTTCGGCACGGTCGGCCGTCTGGCCGACCAGAAGGGAGTCGACATCGCGCTCGGTGCCCTCGAGGAAATGCTGTCCACCACGATCCAGTTTGTGTCGCTCGGCAGCGGACAACCCGAGCTCCAGGCGGCGCTGGGTGCGCTCGCGGCACGCCACCCCGACCGCGTGGCGTCGCGCGTGAAGTTCGATGTGGCGCTGTCGCATCGCATCGAGGCCGCGTGCGACTTCTTCCTCATGCCGTCGCGTTTCGAGCCTTGCGGCCTCAACCAGATGTACAGCCTGCGCTACGGCGCCGTGCCCATTGTGCGGCGCACCGGCGGACTCGACGACTCGGTCATCGACTATCGCGACGAGCCGGATCGCGCCAACGGCATCAAATTCGAGTCGTACTCCAGCCGCGCGCTGGCCAAGGCGATGCGGAAAGCCCTCGCGCTCCACGCGCAGCCGGAGTGGATGCGATTCTACCGTCAGAACGGCATGCGCGCGGACTTCTCGTGGGACCGGACGTGCCGCGAGTACGAGGAGCTTTACCACCGGCCCGGATGACCGGCGCGTCAGCGACCGCGGCCGCCGTCGCCACCTTCCGCGGTGACGCCACCGTGCCGCGCCTGCTACGTTGCGCGCCGTGGTGCATTCGTGTGATTCCATCGAATCGGTCCTCGAGGACCTGCGCCGCGGCCGCATGGTCATCGTCGTCGATGACGCCGACCGCGAAAATGAAGGGGACTTCGTCATTGCCGCAGAGAAGGCAACCCCGGCGGCCGTGAATTTCATGGCCCGCTTTGGACGCGGGCTCATCTGCGTTCCAGCCGCCTCCGAGCGCCTGACCCAGCTCGGCATCGATCGTATGGTGGCCCAGAACCGCGAGTCGTTCCGCACCGATTTTCAAGTCTCCGTCGACGCCGCCTCCGGCATTTCCACCGGCATCAGCGCCGCCGATCGAGCGCGGACCATCCAGGTGATGGCGGATCCCACCGCGGTTCCCGGCGATCTCGTCCAGCCGGGGCACATCTTTCCGCTGCGCGCCAAACCCGGCGGCGTGCTGCAGCGCGCCGGCCACACCGAGGCCGCCGTTGATCTCGCGCGGTTGGCCGGCTGCCGCCCGGTGGCAGTCATTTGTGAGATCATGGCCGATGACGGCACCATGATGCGGCTGCCGGCGCTGCGCCGCTTCGCGCGGAAGCACAAGCTGCGCATCTGCGCCATCCAGGACCTCATCGAGTACCGCCGCACGCGTGAGAAACTGATCGAACGCGTCGAGACGGTCCGCATGCCGACCGCCTACGGCGAGTTCCAGCTCACGCTGTATCGCACCGCCACCGACGGGCAGCACCACGTGGCACTCGTCCACGGCGATGTGGCCGGAAAATCGGACGTGCTGGTGCGCGTGCATAGCGAATGCCTTACCGGCGACGTCTTCGGTTCGCTCCGCTGTGACTGCGGCCCGCAACTCCAGGACGCCATGCGCGCGATCGCCGCGGCGGGGCGCGGTGTCCTGGTCTACATGCGGCAGGAGGGCAGGGGCATCGGACTCGCCCCCAAGATCCAGGCCTACAAGCTGCAGGAAAAGGGACTCGATACCGTCGAGGCCAACCTCAAGCTGGGCTTTCCCATGGACCTCCGCGAATACGGGATCGGCGCCCAGATTCTCGTCGACCTCGGGCTCCGGAAGATCCGCCTTCTGACCAACAATCCAAAGAAGGTGGTCGGACTCGAAGGGTACGGTCTCGAGATCGTCGACCAGGTGCCCATCCGCGTGGCGCCGAATCCGCACAACCGCCGCTACCTTCGCACCAAGCGCGAAAAGCTCGGCCACTTGCTCTGACGGCCGCTTCCGGGAATCCTCCCGCCTCCATGCTCAAACGGCTTCGCAAGTCCGCCACCACCCCGGTCTTCACGCGGGTGGCCATCGTCGCCTCTGAATACAACCGCAAGCACGTCGATGGAATGGTCGACCAGGCCCTGCGCGTCCTGCAGGACGCCCGGGTGGAAGTCGATACCTACCGCGTGCCGGGCGCGTTCGAGATCCCCGTGGTGGTTGAAAGCGTGGCCGGAGGCGCCGGCCGACCCTTCTCGGCGGTCATTGCCCTGGGCGTCATCATCCGCGGCGAAACCGCCCACGCGGATCTCATCGGTCAGGCGGTCACCAACGCCCTGGTGGAAACCGCGGTGCGCCACAGGGTTCCCGTCATCCACGAAGTGCTTCTGCTGGCCAGTAAAGCGCAGGCGGACGCGCGCTGCCTCGACCCGCGTTTCAACCGGGGAGGAGAAGCCGCCCAGACTGCCCTGGCCATGGTGAAACTAATGCGCCGCCTTCATGGAGATCCCGGGCGCCGCGCCTGATCCGTCCCCGGGGATCCATGCAAAACAGAAGCAGTTCTTCTACTTCTAGGAGGCTCAACAAATCACTTGCTCCTATCATAGACCCCTGCTACCCGGAGCGGGTGTCAGGATCAGGTCCTGACCTCCAGACATGACACAAACTCTCAAGGTACTGGCTGGCGCACTCATCGTCGCCGGCGTTGCAACCGCCCACGCGGCCGACATCACGGGCAAAGTCTCCCTCAAGGGGACGCCCCCGCCGGAAAAGGTCCTTCCGCTCGATCCCGCCTGCGGGAAACTCTGGCCCAACGAGAAACCCAAGACGCGCTTCTACGTCACGGGTGCCGACAACGGCCTCGCCGAGGTTTTCGTGTACCTCAAAGGCGGCGATCTCAAGCCGGATGCCGCGGCGAAGCCCGCTCTGCTCGATCAGAAGGGCTGCGAATACGTGCCGCATATCATCGGCGTCCAGGCGGGACAGAAGCTTCTCGTCCGCAACTCCGATCCCGTGCTGCACAACGTCCACGGCACGCCCAAGATCAACAAGGAGTTCAACCTCGCTCAGATGGCCGGCGGCAAGGACATCGAGCGCACCTTCGAGCAGTCCGAAGTGTTCGTGCGCATGAAGTGCGACGTTCACGTCTGGATGTTCGCCTACGTCGGCGTGGTGCCGCACTCCTATCACGCGGTGACCGACAAGGACGGCAACTTCAAGATCAGTGGCGTGCCCGCGGGCAAATACACGCTGGTGGCCGCGCACCGCAAGACGCATGGCTCCGACGAAAAGGCCCTGACCCAGGAAATCACCGTCGCCGAGGCGCCAGTCACCGCGAACTTCACGGTCGAAGTCGCCGCTCAATGACCTGAGTCGTTGATCCCGCGCCGGTCGCCAGCGCGATGCGGTGCGAGGTCTTTCGCCACAACCGCCGGGGTCATTACCTCGGCGGTTCGCTTTGAGACCATGATGTCCCCGATTCCATTCCCGCCGTCGCTCACGCGTTACAGCGCGTTCGTGGCGCTGGCGACCCTGGGCCTGATCGCCCTCGGCGGACTCGTGACCTCACACGGGGTGGGCATGGCCGTGCCGGATTGGCCGACCACCTACGGCTATAACATGTTCCTCTTCCCGGTCTCGCAGTGGGTCGGGGGCGTCTTCTACGAGCATACCCACCGTCTCTATGCCTCCGTGGTGGGGTTGCTGACGGTCATTCTCGCGGTCTGGCTGCAACTGAAATCCCCCGACCGGCGCCTGGTGAAATGGGGATGGGTGGCGGTCGTGCTGGTCGTCGTGCAGGGGGTCGTCGGGGGATTGCGCGTCAGTCTCATGATGGACTCGATCGGCATCGCGCACGCAGCCATGGCCCAGGCATTTCTGGTGCTCCTGGTGCTGATCGCGGTCGGCACCACCCGCCGGTGGGTGTCCTGGCGCGCGAACCCCGTGGCAGTCTCGAGTCCGGGCACGGGCCGCTGGGTGCTGGCCGCGACAGTGCTGATCTTCGTTCAGTTGATGCTTGGCGCCTCGATGCGTCATCAGCACGCCGGACTGGCTGTCCCTGATTTTCCGCTCGCCTATGGTCGATGGTGGCCGCCCACCGATGGCCCGTTCCTCGATCGCGTGAATGCATTGCGCACCGACACCCGGGATTTTCACCCCATCACCGCGCGGCACATTCACCTGCACATGGCGCACCGGATCCTCGGTGTGGTCCTGGTGGGAGTGGTGGCGTTCGCGGCCATGAAGTTGCGCCGCGCCTTCGCGGAGCGGGGGGGAGTCCGTCGCCTTGCGCATCTCTGGAAGGGACTGATCGCAGTGCAAGTCTTGCTAGGTGCCGCGACGGTATGGTTTAACAAGCCCGCCGATGTTGCCACGGCCCATGTGGTGGTGGGTGCCGCGTGCCTGGCAGTGGGGGCGATCGCGTCCGCGCTCTGCCTTTCCGCCGAGCGGCGCGCGCCCCACCGGGGAGCGCGGGAGCGGGGAGTGTCCCTCGCCGTGGGCGACGATGCCCGTGCCCGATCCGCCGGGGTCGGCGTGCACTGAGGGACCGGACGTGGATCGGTAACGAAGGCAAAATCAGGCAACATTGAAGGGATCCAGGAACTGATTGATGAAGGCCGCACTCGCCGCAGCTCGGGAGACGTTCACGCCGCTCCGCACGCTCATCGCCGTGCTGGGTGAGCTGTCCAAGGCGCGTCTCACCGCGCTGGTGCTCATCACCACGCTGGCAGGCTTCTTCGTCGCGCGGGGAGAGACCACTTCATGGCTCACCGGGCTTCACGTCATGCTGGGTACGGCCTTCGTGGCCGCTGGCGCGGCGGCTCTCAATCAGTGGTGGGAACGCAACCTCGACCGCCTCATGGAACGGACCGCGGGCCGACCGCTGCCCGCAGGCCTCGTCGAACCCGGCTTCGCCCTCGGCTTCGGTCTTCTCGCCTCGATCGCCGGTGTCGTCTACCTCGCGTGGATCGTCAATGGCTTGACCGCGTTTCTCGGCGCCGCGGCTTGGGTGAGTTACGTGCTGATCTACACCCCGCTCAAGCGTCGCACGACCTGGAATACACTCGTGGGCGCGGTCCCCGGAGCGCTGCCGCCCCTCATGGGTTGGGCGGCGGCGCGAGGCGAGCTCGGCACCGGTGGCCTGGCGCTCTTCGGGGTGCTCATGCTCTGGCAGATCCCGCACTTCATGGCCATCGCCTGGCTCTATCGCGATCAATACGCTCAAGCCGGCTTCCGCATGATGCCCGTGGTCGACCCGACCGGGCTCGCGACAGGTTGGTGGTCGGTCATCTGCGCCGCGCTGCTGATCCCCGTCAGCCTCGTGCCCACCGGGGTGGGTGTTGTCGGCTGGCTCTACCTCGCCGGGGCCCTGCCGCTCGGAATCGCTTTCCTTTGGGCTTCCATACGGTTCATGGCGGACCGAGATCGTTCCCGCGCGCGGGTGCTTTTCTTCGCCTCAATCATCTACCTGCCACTCTTGCTCGGGCTGCTCATGCTGGATAGCGCCCTGCGGTCACTGGCCTGAACCCTTTTCCCCGAGACCCCTCCGCTCCCATGAGTCAACACGCTCCTGAACACTCCCCGACGGCCCACGCGCATGACAGCCACCACGGCGGTGGCCATCATCACGACGCCGGAGTCTGGCGTACGTACGTGTTCTCCACCGATCACAAGGTGATCGGCATCCAGTATGGCGTCACGTCACTGCTGTTTCTGTTCTTCGGATTCCTGCTCATGCTGGCCATGCGCTGGCAGATCGCCTATCCGAACCAGCCATTGCCCGTTGTCGGTGCGATGCTGGAACAGCTCCTCGGCCGGGTGGCGGCAGGTGGTGTGATCGGTCCCGACCTCTACAACACCTTCGGCGCCATGCACGGCACCATCATGGTGTTCCTCGGCGTCGTGCCGCTCGGTTTCGCAGCCTTCGGAAATTACCTCGTGCCGCTCCAGATTGGCGCCGTGGACATGGCTTTTCCGCGGATCAACATGGCCAGCTTCTGGTCATTTCTCATCGGCGGCATGGTGATGTTTGTCAGTTTCTTTATTCCCGGAGGCGCGGCGCAGGGCGGTTGGACCTCCTACTCGCCGCTGGCGACGATGATCCCGACCGACGGGCAGACGTGGTGGATCATCGCGATGGTATTGATCATCACCTCGTCGCTGCTGGGGTCGGTGAACTTCATTGCCACGGTCATCCAGTTGCGCGCGCCGGGCATGACCTGGATGCGCATGCCCTTCTTCACCTGGGCGCAGTTCGTCACCGCGTTCATCCTGCTGCTTGCGTTTCCGCCACTCGAGGCCGCCGCAGTGATGCAGCTCATGGACAAGGTGTTTCACGCCAGCTTTTACCTGCCCACCGGACTCCTCGTGGGTGGCCAGCTGGCCGACGTCAGCGGTGGCGGCAGCCCGCTTCTGTGGCAGCATCTCTTCTGGTTCCTCGCGCATCCCGAGGTGTACGTGCTGATCCTCCCGGCGATGGGCATCGTCAGCGAGATCCTGGCTAACAACAGCCGCAAGCCCCTCTTCGGTTATCGATCACTGGTGTACTCGGTCCTCGCGGTGGGCTTCCTTTCCTTTATCGTCTGGGCGCACCACATGTACCTCACGGGCATGGGGACCAAGATCTCCACGTTCTTTCAGACCACCACCCTGATCATCTCGATCCCATCGGTGGTCATCCTGACCTGTCTGTTCCTCTCACTCTGGGGCGGCTCGATACGTTTCAACTCCGCCATGCTGTTCGCCCTGGCGTTCCTGCCGATGTTCGGCATCGGCGGCCTGACCGGCCTTCCGCTCGGCTTCAACTTCAGCGACCTGCTCCTGCACGACAGTTACTACGTCATCGCGCATTTCCATTACGTGGTCGCGCCCGGCTCCATCTTCGCCCTGTTCGCCGGGGTCTACTTCTGGTTCCCGAAAATGTGTGGGCGCATGATGAACGAGTGGCTCGGGAAGATTCACTTCGCCGGTTCATTCGTGTTCATGAACCTCGTCTTCTTCCCGATGTTCGCGCAGGGCGTGGCCGGCATGTCGCGCCGCATGTCCGACGGAGGCGCCTCCTACATGATCAACGATCTCACCGCCGACGTGCTCGGCCGCCTTCCCAAGTCGGTAATCGATGCCAACATCGGCATCTCGGAGGCGGCCTTCCTCCTCGGCCTCGCGCAGATTCCGT
>CAZYJB010000163.1:0-7655 GCA_964647675.1 uncultured Verrucomicrobiota bacterium
CACCGGGTTGATCAGCGTGCCGATGCCGCTGATCCCGATTTCGACCAGGTCACCGGCCGCGAGGGTGAAGTCGTCCGGCGGCACGACTCCCGTGCCCGTGAGCAGGACCGCGCCGTCCGGGAAGCGCTGCGAGCGGTACAGCCACCCGGCGAGTTCCTGAAATCCCCGCTTGATGCGGTCAACGGGGGTGTCACCCGCGAACACCGTGGCGCCGCCGCGTCGGATCTCGACACGCACCTGCCACGAGCGCGCGGTGGCCTCGGTGTCGATCAGCGTGATGCACGGACCCAGCGCGCACGAGCGGTCGTAGATCTTCGCCTGCGGCAGGTAGAGGAGGTTCTCACCCTCGATGTCGCGCGAGCTCATGTCGTTCCCGATGGTGCAGCCCACCACCGCGCCGCGTGAATTGAGCACCAGGGCAAGCTCCGGTTCCGGCACCGACCAGCGCGCATCGCTACGGATGCCGACCGATTCCCCCGGGCCGACCACTTTGGCCGGCATCGACTTGAAGAAGATCTCGGGGCGCGGCGCCTCGTAGACGTGGTTGTAGGCCCGGGCGCTGAAGTCGCTTTCCTCCATGCGCGCCGCCTTGCTGCGCAGATACGTCACGCCGGCCGCCCAGACTTCCTGGCGTTCGATCGGAGCCAGCAGGCGCAGGCCCGCGAGCGGGAGCCTCGGCAGCGGATTGCGCAGCGCCGTGGTCAGAGTGGTCGCGGGATCATCCGATTCCAGGACATGCTGGAGCGACGCGATGCCGGCAGGCGAGAGGTCGGTGACCGCGTCGTCGTGCAGCACGCCGATGCGGGGAAGCAGGGTATCCGTGGTGAAACGGCAAAGTTTCATGGGTCGGCAGGCGGAGGGATGAGGTGGAGTTCAGGGGGTGCCGCGGGGAAGGAAATCAGTTCGGGCGCGGGCTTCGGTGACGACTCGCGGGAGACATGCGCGCAGCATGCAGGCGTCGGGCGGCGCGGGGAATACGATTTCGGCCATCTCGTAGCCGCGGCCGTCAGGCTGCGCTGACTGGCTTTTCCGAATGGAGTCGCTGGAGCGTTCGAGCGTCGCCTGGACGGCGGCGTCTACGATGAACGTAGCCGCGGGCGTATAGCCCGCGCTCGCATGGCTTTTGCGAATGGAGTCGCCGGAGGCGGTCGAGCGTCGCCTGGACGGCGACGGCCACGGACGTGAATCGACCCCGCCCGCTTGCGGAGCGGGAGCGTGCCGACCTAGGGTCGCGTGGTGAAAACGCTGGTGACAGGCGGAGCCGGTTACATAGGTTCGGCGTGCGTCGAGGAACTCGTGCGCGCCGGACATGAGGTGACGGTTTTCGACAACCTGAGCGAGGGCCATCGCGGAGCGGTCGATCCCAAGGCGCGCCTGGTGGTGGGCTGCCTCGGCGATCCCGCGGCGATCGACGCCGCCTTGAAGGCCAGCGGGGCGGAGGCCGTGATCCATTTCGCCGCCAGCGCGCTGGTGGCCGAATCGATGCAGCAGCCCGGGAAGTACTTCCGGAACAATGTCGCCAACGGCGTGAACCTGCTCGACGCCTGCGTGGCCAACGGCGTGCGCAAGATCGTGTTCAGTTCCACCTGCGCGACGTACGGCACGCCGGAGCGCGTGCCCATCGATGAGTCGCTGCCGCAGCATCCCATCAACCCCTACGGCGAATCCAAGCTGCTGCTCGAACGGCTGATGCCCTGGTACCACCAGATCCAC
The DNA here is from genome assembly GCA_964647675.1 of uncultured Verrucomicrobiota bacterium. Taxonomy (GTDB): domain Bacteria; phylum Verrucomicrobiota; class Verrucomicrobiia; order Limisphaerales; family CAIMTB01; genus CAIMTB01. The sequence goes on from CAZYJB010000163.1 coordinate 1,714, forward strand.
GGACTGGAGTATGTCGGGTTCCGTTATTTCAACGCCGCCGGCGCGACGCCGCGCTTCGGCGAGCATCACCGCATCGAGACGCATCTCATCCCCAACATCCTGAAGGTGCCGCTGGGCCAGGGATCGAGGGTGACGGTGTTCGGCCGCGACTATCCCACGCCCGACGGCACGTGTGTTCGCGACTACGTGCACATCCTCGACCTCGCGGACGCCCATATTGCGGCCTTGCGGACGGGACCGTGTGGTTTCTTCAACCTCGGGAGTGGCACCGGGGCGTCGGTGAGCGAGGTCATCCGCGCCTGCGAACGCGTGACGGGCCAGGAGATTCCCGTGGAGCACAAGGCGCGCCGGGCGGGCGATCCGCCGATCCTCGTCGCCTCCCCGGGAGGCGCACGGGAGGTGTTCGGCTGGCGTCCGAAGTTCGAGCGCCTCGACGACATCGTGGCCTCGGCCTGGGAATGGCATCGCCGGCATCCGAACGGGTACCCTTCCTGAGGGTGCGTCCGGCGAGTGCGTTCTCCTGCAGACGCGGGCGTACAGCCCGCGCTGATGCCGGCCTTTGAGAATTCTGTCGCCGGAGCGTTCGAGCGCAGCCGGGCGGCGGCAGCCGCGAGAGCAGAAGGAGAATTGCGAGACGGAGACCGCAACCCACCGGTGAGGAGACGAGCGCCCGGCTATCTGCCGGCCGCGCACCCAGCAAATTGCGGATGCCGGCACAACGCCTGCCACGTCGATTCCTGCAACGGGGTTGCGCGATGAACGGATTCGGTCCATGGCTCGGCCGCACCGGAGCGCCGCGCGCGCGCCAGCCATTCTGACCGCAGCGGCTGTTCCACCAGGGTCGCCTCGGTGGCGGCCAGGGTGGTTTCCTCCTTCAATCCCGTGGCTCCCCCGACGCCCACCCACCAACCCGCCCGAAGCAGCGCCACCCGCACCGCGGTGCTGCGTGAGTAGGTGGCGAGACTGCACGGGCGGTCGGAGTCGGCACAGGCGCGCAGATCCTGGAAGAGCGGGAGGGTCCACATCTCGGGGTTGCTCCGTGGCGAATGCGGATCGAAGAGAATGGCGTGCGGAGCGGGGAGGTCGCCGCGCGAGGTCGCGAGGTCGCGCGCGAGGCGGGTGAAATCGCCACCCACGAAACGCCAGTCGAGTCGCCAGCCCGTCCCTTCGGCGGTCGCGGCGCCATGGTCAAGAAGGTGTGCCGCGAGCGCGGCGAGGTCGTGGAAGTACCCCAGCGCCTCCCGGTGCGCGTGTGCGAAGGCAAGGGGTTCCAGGGAATGATCGAAGCTCACGAGGCGCAGGCGCGCCCGGGTCGCGCGCGCCACGGCGAGGACGGCCATCGCGTTGGCCGCGCCGCCCAGGCCGATGTCCCAGATGACGAACTCGCCACGGACGGGAAGAGCCGTCAGGCGGCGGGCGAGGTCGAGTCCGCGCACATAGAGCGCCTCCGCTTCGGCGGCGGGGCCGACGCCCGGATGGCAGACCTCGTTGTAGCGGCGGGAGCGGATTCCCAGCCGGCCTCCCTGGAGGGGCACGAGTTCGAAGGGCGCTCCGGCGACTCCGGCGTCCTCCGGGCCATCCGTGGAGGCGGCGTTCATGACGCGCGGGCGGAGACGAGGAGCGCCTGGGCGTGCTGCAAGGCCGCCGCTCCACCGCCCAGCATGCGGCTGAGTTCCGCGGCGCGTCCGGATTCCTCGACGCGCTCGAAACGGGAAAGCGTGCGCCCGTCGACTGTTTCCTTGCTGACCACGAAGTGCACATCGCCAGCGGCTGCGACGGGTGCGAGGTGGGTGATGCAGATCACCTGCCGACGGCGTCCGATTTCGCGCATCTTCGCGCCGACCGCGTGGGCGGTCTCGCCGCCGATGTTGGCGTCGACTTCGTCGAAGACCACCACCGGGATGTCGTCCTGCGCGGCGAGCACCGTCTTGAGCGCGAGCATGACGCGCGCGAGTTCGCCGGACGATGCGATGGCGCGCAGCGGGCGCGCCGGTTCACCGGGATTGGGCGCGAACTGGAACTCCACGGTGTCCGCGCCGGACCGCAGCAGCGCGGCGGCGGGTTCGAGCGCGACTCCGAATTCGCTCTGCTTGAAGCCGAGGTCCTTGAGCTGGGCCGAGACCGCGCGTGCGAGTTTCGGAATCGCTTTCCGTCGGGCGGCGGTGAGGGCGCCCCCCAGGCGCGCGAGTTCGGCATCCAGACATTCCAACTCGGCGTTCAGCCGGGCCACCTCGGCATCGCGTCCCTCGAGCAGGTCGAGCTGAGCGCGGGCCGAGGCCTCGAACTCGCGAATGAGCGCGACCGTCGCGCCGTACTTGCGCCGCAGGGACTGCAGCAAACCCAGGCGCGCCTCCAGTTCCTGCAGCCGCGCCGGATCGACCTCGAGTCGCTCGGTGTACGCGACCAGTTGGTGGTGCAGGTCCTGCAAGAGATCGAGCGCGGTGGCATGGGCGGACACCAGATCCGCGGCGGAGGGGTCGAGGCGAACGAGATCGTGCAGCAGGCGCCCGGCCTGGCGTGCGCGTGTGATCGCGGCATCGTCCTCGTCCTGCAGCAGGCCGGTCGCGCCCTGGGCCAGCTCGAGCAGTCGCGCGGCGTTCTGGGCGCGGTGATGGTCGGTCTCGATCTGGTCGTCGTCGCCCGGCTGAAAGCCCGCGTCGGCGATCTCGCGCACCTGATGGCGAAGCAGGTCGAGCTGCCGCGCGTAGGTGGCCTCGTCGACGATCAGCTCGGCCTTGCGCGCGGCGGCGTCCGCGCGCTGCAGGAAAGCGGTGGCGTAGTCCGCGCGCAGCCCTTCGAGTCCGGCTTGGGCATCGAGCAGGTCGAGCTGGCGCGCGGGGTGAAAGAGGGATTGGTGATCGTGCGGTCCGTGGAGGTCCACCAGCCATTCGCCGAGCGCGGCGAGGTTCTGCAACGGGGTCGGGGAACCGTTGACGAACTGGCGGTTGGCCCCGGTCGCGGTGAGGGTGCGCTTGATCAGCAGTTGTCCCTCCCCGGCCGGCTCCAGTCCGTGGTCGGTGAGGAACGCGGCCAGCGGCGCACGCAGGCCGGTCACGTCGAGCACCGCCTCGACCGAACACGAGTCGGCCCCGGCGCGGATCAACGTCCGGTCGGCGCGCGCGCCGAGGAGGAGGTTGAGGGCGCCGATGATCATGGACTTGCCGGCGCCGGTCTCGCCGGTGATGGCGTTGACGCCGGGCTGGAACTCGAGGGAAAGATCGGCCGCCAGCGCGAGGTTTCGGATGCGCAGGTGGGTCAGCATGGTACCAAGGGCGGCGCGATGATGCGCAGGCGTCGGGTGCGGGGAAGCGCCAAATGCAACCGGGTGCTGCTGGTTGGACGCGGGTAGCGCGGGGTGGCATGATCGGCCCATGCCGTTCGCGCTCACGATCCTCGGTTCCGGAACCTCCGTGGGGGTTCCCGTGATCGCGACCGACTATCCTCAGGCCTTCCTCGACAACCCGCGCAATCATCGCACGCGCGCCTCGATCCTCGTGAGCACGGGAAAGGTCCAGGTGATCGTCGACACCGGGCCCGACTTCCGGCAGCAGATGCTGCGCGAGCGGGTGCGCCAGGTGGATGCCGTGGTGCTCACCCACGCGCACGCGGACCACATCATGGGCATGGACGACCTGCGCCGGTACTGCGTGCTGCGGCGCGGGAAGATGCCGATCTACGGCGGTGCGGCCACGCTCGAGACGGTGAAGCGCATTTATTCCTATGCCTTCCACGGCAGCCCGCCACCCGGCTACTTCGATCCCGAGGCGCACGAGATCGACGGCCCCTTCGAGATCGGCGACCTGCGCATCACGCCGATGGACCTGCCGCACGGCCGCACGGTGACCACGGGACTGCTGTTCGAGGAGGGCGGCCGTCGGCGCCTGGCTTACCTCAGCGATTGCAGCGGGGTCCCGGAACCCGCGCTGGCGCTCGTGCGCGGCGTCGAGGTGGCTGTGATTGATGCGCTCCGACGTTCGCCGCATCCGACGCACATGTGCCTCGACGAGGCGCTGACCACCGCCCGCCGCATCGGGGCGGACCGCACGTTCCTGACCCACTTGACGGATGACTACGACCACGACCGCGACGAGGCGGAGCTGCCGCTCGGCGTGCAGTTCGCCTTTGATGGCCTGAAAATCGAATTCACCCGATGAAACGTATGCCTGGCCAAGGGTCCTGCGCGGATCGGACGGATGGGGACGCGGCCCGTCGTTGGACCCGGTTCCTCGCCGCGTTTGCGCTGGCCTGGGCCCTGGGACCGGCGGTCGCGGCCGAAGTGATCGGTGCGGAGGATGTGCCGCCCGCCGCCGAATCCGTCGCGGTGCTGTTCAACTCCGAGTCGAAGGACTCGCGCGAGGTGGCGGAACACTACGCCTTGCGGCGGGGCATCCCGGAGGATCGACTCATCGGGCTGCCCCTGCCGGAGTCGGAGGTGATCTCGCGGTCGAATTATACCGCGCGGCTCGAGCTGCCGTTGGTGGCCGAGCTCAGGCGCCGCGGGTTGCTCGAGATCCGGGAGGAGCTGCGCCCTGCGACCGAGCGCGCGCCCGGGCGCGTGCTGGAAGTGGTGCACGGCGCGAAGGTGCGCACGCTGGTGGTGTGCTATGGCGTGCCCCTGCGGGTGTCCGAGGATCCCGCGCGCCGCGAGCCGGAGGCGGCCCAGGTGCCGGAGCAACTGCGCCGCAACGAGGCGGCGGTCGACGCCGAGCTGACGGCGTTGCCCCTGCTGCTGGCCGGTCAACTGCGCACCGGCCCCATCCTGAATCCCTGGCTGGGCGCGACCAATGCCGCCGATCTTCACCCCGCCAACGGCGTTTTCATTGTGGGCCGGCTGGACGGTCCGACGGTGCAGCTGGCGAAGGCGCTGGTGGACAAGGCGTTGGAGGCGGAGGAGCAGGGGTTGCTCGGGCGCGGGTATTTCGACATCCGCTCGATCGCCGAAGGGCCCTATGTGCCGGGCGATCTGTGGATCTCGAACGCCTGGAAAGTCGTCTCGCACTACGGCCACGACACCTATCTCGACACGCGTCCGGAGACGCTCGGGCCCGGGTTTCCGCTGAGTCACGTGGCCTTCTATGCCGGCTGGTACGACGCCAATGTGTCCGGGCCGTTCCTTCCCGCCCGGCTTGAGTTCATGCCCGGCGCGGTGGCCTATCACCTCCACTCGTTCAGCGCGCCAACCCTGAAGTCGGCGGATCAGGGCTGGGTGGGACCGCTGGTGGCGCGCGGCGTGACGGCGGCGATGGGAACCGTTGCCGAGCCCTATCTGGACGGCACCCCGGACATTGGGCTGTGTCTCGCGCGCCTGCTGTACTCGGGTTTCACGTGGGGGGAGTCGGCGGTGGTCTCGCAGCGGTTTCTATCGTGGCAGCTCACCGTGGTGGGGGATCCTCTCTACCGGCCCTGCGGGTCCTCGATCCTCGAGCGCGCGAAGGCGCTTTCATCCAAGGGCCAGGGACGCATCGACTGGGCGCTGGTCATGCTCTATAACCGGAAGCGTGAAGCCACCGGCAACCTGGCAGCCATGATCGCCGACCTGGCCAAGGAGCCGCGCCTGAAGTTTTCGCCGGTCCTGCAGGAGAAGCTTGCCGACTGGCGGCGCGAATCGGGCGACCACGCGGCCGCCGCGGAGGGATACCGGCGCGCGGCCGGGTGGAAGGTGAGCCCGCAGCAGCGCATCCGCCTCTTGTGGCGCGCGGGCGAGGAGCACCAGGCGGCAGGTGATGCCGCCGAGGCGTACGAGTTTTTCTCGGAGGTCGCGGAATCCGCGAAGCCGCCGCCGGACGCGGCGGTGTTGTACGAGCGGCTGCAATCGATGGCGGAGGGTCTGGGTCGCAAACGCGACGCGGAACGCTGGGGCGAGGCGCTCGAGAAATGGCGGGCCGGGACGGTGGCCGGTTCGAAGCGGTAGCGGCGTCCAATCCAAACCGCCGGTGCGCCAA
>CAZYJB010000164.1:0-7646 GCA_964647675.1 uncultured Verrucomicrobiota bacterium
GCGAAGGCGGACGCGGCGGGTGACGTCGCGCAGCGCGATGGCGCGCTCCGCCCCTTGTCCGAGCAAATCCAGAACTGGTACTTCCAAGCCGCCGAGTCCAGGCGGGAGCTGGAGGAAGGGCGGGCGGACAAGGGAGTGCTCCGACGCGTCCGACCCGAGATCGCGACCGCCGCCGACGCGGTCTCGACGTTCTCCCTGAACGTGGGGGACACCTCGTTCCGCGTGGCCGAGGCGCGGCTCGCGCAAGGGACGAGCGTCGATCCCGGCACCGTACGCGCGGACGAGTTCCTCAACGCCTTCGACTATCGCGATCCGCTGCCCCGTCCGGGCGCGCCACTGGGGTTCACGTGGGAGCGGGCGGCCCATCCCGTGGCCCAGGGGCGTGACCTGCTGCGGCTGGCGTTGCGGACTGCCGCGAGCGGGCGTTCGCCTGGCCGGCCGTTCAACGTGGTGATCGTGCTGGACGCCTCGGGTTCGATGGAGCGACCGGATCGGGTGGCCACCGTACGCGCGGCGCTGGCGGAACTGGCCAAGGTGCTGGGGGCGGGTGACCGCGTGAGCGTGGTGGCCTTCGCGCGCGGCGCGCGGGTGTGGGTGGACGGCTGGCCGGGAGAACGGGCGGGCGAGCTTTCTGCGCGCGTCGGTGATCTTGTGCCCGAAGGCGGCACCAATCTGGAGGAGGCGATACGCGTGGGTTACGAGACGGCGCGCCGGCACTTCCTGTCGCCCGGTGAGAACCACGTCGTGCTGCTGACCGACGGCGTGGCGAACCTGGGCGAAATCGACGCGGGCCGCCTGCGCGCCCAGGTCGAAACGGAACGACGCCGGGGCATCGCCCTCGATTGCTTCGGCGTGGGATTGGACGGGCTCGACGATGCCCGGCTGGAGGAGTTGTCGCGGCACGGCGACGGGCGGTATGCCGTGCTGGATTCACCCGAGGACGCGGCGCGGGATTTCGCGTCGAAACTCGCGGGCGCCCTCGAAGTCGCGGCGGCGGACGTCAAGGTGCAGGTGGAGTTCAATCCTGCGCGGGTGAAGAGCTGGAGGCAGGTGGGGCACGAGCACCATCAGTTGACGCGCGAGCAGTTCCGCGATGATGCCGTCGACGCGGCGGAACTGGCGGCGGCGGAGGCCGGCCAGGCGCTGTATGTCATCGAAGCCATCCCCGCCGGGCACGGACCGCTGGGCATCGTGCGAGCGCGCTTCCGCCTTCCCGGCACCCGCCAGTACGAGGAACGCGAATGGGTCATTCCCTACGACGGCGCTGCCCCGGCGGTGGAGCGTTCCGCGCCGTCGATGCGGCTGGCTGCCGTGGCGGGAATCTTCGCCGAGCTGCTGGCCGGGAGCCCCTATGCGGCGGGTGCCGAGACCGCGCAGCTTCGGCGATTGCTCGACGGCGTGCCGGCGCAGTTCGCCCCGGCCACCGCGCCCGCGCGGTTGGAAGCGATGCTGCAGCAGGCAAAGTCGGTGGGATACCCATGAATCGGCGGGCGCCACGCCACGGCGGATGGATTCGGGAGACGGGAACCTTGGAGGAACATTGCATGAATCACGACTGCACGGACCGCCATCTGCGCGGGCGACTGGGAGGGGGCGGGGATCATCGGCGGGCCGGCCGCGCCGGGCCGCGAGGGATCGACGTGGGAGCGTGGGGCAGGGTCGTTCTCCTACTTTTTCTGACGATCACCTCGTGGGCCGGAAGGGGAACCGCAGCCGAGCCCACGGCGGTGGAGTTGAAGCGTGCGACCGTGGAAGGCTCGATCGATGAACGCACCGCGCGGCTGGTCATCCAGGCGGCGCTGGGCGGCGCCTCGACCGAGGAGGCCCTCGTGGTGACGTCGGTGCAGCAGCACGTGCGGGCTGGTGCGGAGGGACTGGACCACGACTTCACCGTGGACCTCGAGGCCGTACGCGGGGGATTGCGGGAAGTGGTTCTCACGCTGACGGGTGACGGGGCGTTGACTCAGGTCGAGGCGGCGGGCCTGGAATCGTGGTCGGAACGTCGGCGCCCGGGAAGCCCGCGGGCGCTCGTGCTGCTCTTCGCTCGCAGCGACACGCCGAGGGCGCGCGCAACGGTTCGGATCCGCGCCGCGGATCGCTGGGAGACCGTGCCGATCGACCGCGCCATGTTGCTGGTGTCGGCGGAGCTGCCGGTGCTGGGAGCTGGTGTGGTGCGCATCGATCCACAGCCCGGCCTGGGAGTGGAGGCCGTCTCGGTGGAGGGACTCTCGGCGGTCGCCGAGGCGAGCGGGGGTGCGGGAACGAATGCGGTCGTCACCAACACCCCGCCTGGCGGACTGGTCTTTCAGTTCCGCGGGGTTCGGCCGGCGCTGACGTTGCGCGTCCTTCCGGAATCGGTGGAGGCGCGCCGGCCGGCATGGACCCAGTTCGAACTCGAGGGTCGTCTGGGCGAGGATTCGGCGGAGATGGCGATGCGCGGTGTGATGCGCGTGCGCCATCCGGCCGGCGGGCGGATCGAACTGCTGGCGGGTGACGTGGCGCTGAGTGAGTTCCCGCCGCAGGACGGATGGTGGATCGAGAGTACCGGCGAGGTGCTGACCGCGGTCTTTACGAAACCCGGAGATTATCCCGTGCGCCTGCAATTCCGCGCGCGGGTGACAGCCACCAACGGGTCTCATCGCGTGGGGTTTCGCGTAGCTCCGGCGGCGTTCGCGCCGGTCCGATGGACTGGCCTGGGCGAGGGGGTCACGGTCGAGTCCGTGGGCGGATCGGCGCCAGTCCGGCAGGGCGAAAAGGTGGTCGGGCATTTGCCGTCGAGCGGCCGCGTTGAACTCGCGTGGCGTCCGGCGCGGTCGGAGACGGATGCGCGCCTCTTCTATTCGGCGGAGGTGGCGACGCAGGTGGCGGTGAGTCCGGGCCTGTTGCGCCAGATGAATGCGATCGAAGTGCGTGTGATGCAGGGCGAGCTCTCCGGGCTCGACCTGCTCCTGCGGCACGAAGGGGATGTGGCGCGCGTGCAAGGGACGGATGTGCTGTCGTGGTCGCTCGAGCCCGCCGCGGGGACAACGGATCGCGTCCTCCGCGTGCGCTTGAATCAGGTGCGTCGTGACCGGGTGAACCTGTTGGTGGACGTCCAACGTGCGCTTCCCGCCTTCCCGACCTCGGTGGACATGCCGCAACTCGAGGTGCGCGGCGCGATAAGGACCTCCAGCCAGGTTCGGATCGTCAACGACGGGGCGGTCCGTCTGGAGGTTTCCGAGTCGACGGGCTGGAACCAGGTGTCGCCCGAGCAATTCGTGCAGAACGAAGCCACCCGGTCCTGGCCGCCGGTGCGTGGTGGACAGGTGTTCGCGTTCCGCGCCGCGGGGCCGACGCGCGAGTTGCGTTTGCAGGCGGACCACATTCAGCCGGAGCTCGGCGTCTCCGAAGTGCTCCATTACCACCTCGGCGTCGCGGAGAGTTCGATCGATGCCGACCTCGAGATCGACGTGCGCGAAGCGCCGCTCCGCGAACTCGTGATCCGCCTGCCGGCCGGGTACGCGGTGGCGCGGCTGCAGGCGGATGGTTTGGCGGATTCGGTGGTTGGCGCGGTGCCCGAGGGGGAGGGCACACGGGTCCGCCTGTTGTTCTCGGCACCCGTCACCGGACGTGTCTCCATCCAGGCCCGTTTCGAGCGCAACGAAGGCGTGTCGGGTGCGCGCTCGGACCTGGCGCGCGTCGACGTGGAGGGTGCGCGGTCCGTTCGCGGTCACGTCGGGGTCACGGCAGATCCCGGTCTGCGGCTGAGCCTGGCCGCGTTCAGCGGCCTCACGGAAGTGGTGACCTCGTATTTCCCGCGCCGCATTTCTTCGCTGCAACTCGCGATGCGCGTGACTGAGCCGGAGTGGGCGCTCGGCATTTCCATCGAGCGCCTGGCGCAGACGGTCCAGGCAGATGTCTTCCACCTGTTCACGGTGGGCGAAGGCGTGGCCTACGGCAGCAGTCTCATGAATTACTCCATCGCCGGGGCGCCGCTCTCGCAGCTCCGCGTTCAATTGTCCGCCGAGTATTTCAACGTCGAGTTCGTGGGTCCCAACGTCCGCAACTGGCAGAAGGTCGACGACGGTTACGAGGTGCAGCTGAACGGTCCCGTCTCCGGCAGCTACGGATTGCTCGCGACTTATGAACGCCCCTTCCGCTCGACCGGCGAGACGATCGCCTTCACCGGCGCGCGTTGTGCGGATGCCGGGATCGAGCAGGGTCACGTGCTGGTGGTGAGCGCTCATCCCTTCGAAGTTGAACCTGAAGCGAGGTCGGAAGGCCTGACGCCCATCGAGTCCGGAGAGGTTCCCGCTGAGTACCGACTTTTCTTCGACGCGCCGATCCTGAGCGCGTCGCGCTACCTGGCTCGCCCCTTTGATCTGCGCCTCCGCCTGCGGCCGCTGGCACAAGTGCCGGGCGTCCGCCAGGTGGTCGATCGTGCCAGCCTGAACACGCGATTGTCGGAGGACGGCCAGGTGGTGACCGAGGCGCGCTACTTTGTGAAGAGCGGCGGGCCGTCCCGCCTGCCCGTCCGCCTCGCGGAAGGCGACGGGCTGTGGACGGTTCTGGTCGACGGCGCGGAGGTGGTGCCGGTGCGCGACGACACGGGCCTCCTGGTGCCGCTGCCAGCGCGGGCGGATCCGAATGTCCTGACTGAAGTGCGCGTCACCACGGCGTCGAATCCGCGATCCGCCGCTCGCGTGCGGATTCAGGCGCCCGTGCTCGGCGTCCCAACCACGTCCGCCGAATGGCGCGTCAATGCTTCGAGCGGGCGGCAGCTTGAGTTCAGGGCGGGAAGCATTGTGCCGGTCTCGGGACGCGGGGATCGCAGCGGGTTCGCGGAGCTGGCGCGACTGTCCGGCACCAGCGAGGGGCGTGGGTGGCGACGGCAGTTGGCCGTCGCGCTGGCGGCGTTGATGCTGGCGGGAGTCCTGACCGGGCACGCCTCGCACTGGGTGACGCGCCGTTTCAGCCTGCGGTTCTGGGCCACCGGCGCGCTGGCGCTGGGCGCGGGTCTGGTCATGTTCGTGAGCCTTGTGGACGCGCTGCTGCTCGCGCGGCGCCTGGCGCCCGCACCCGTGTCGGAACTGTCCTTCGTGATGCCGGTGCAGCCGGCCGGCGCTTTGTGGTGGGTGGAACTGAACAATCTGAAGGCCGGGGCCGGAGTGTTACCCGGGATGGGAAGTTGGTTGCTGGCGCTGGTTGCCGGCGTGATCTGGGTGGCGTCCTGGCTGCATCCGGGGGGTGTGAAGCGAACCGCGCTGCTGGTGCTGGCGTGGACCACGTTGGTCTGGGCGGCGCTCCGGGCGCCGTCCGGGGCCAGCCTGGGCGTCGGCGTTCTCCTTCTCTTTGGCCTCGTCCAGATCCTCGCTCCGGGAATGGTCCGCTGGTGGCGCGCGGGCGCCCGCAGTTCGGAGCCCGGCGGCGACGCGGGGCCGGGCGTGGCGCCCTCGATGGCTGGGTGGATGATCGGGCTGGGCGTCCTTCTCTCCCTGACGTCGCCCCGCGCGCGCGCGGCTGAATCCGGACCACCGGCAAGGGCCGACGCCGTGCGGCAGGAGATTCGCGTGACGCAGGATCGCGTGGTGGGGACCGCGGCGATCCGGTGGCAGGCGCGGGTGGGCGCGGTGTTGCCGCTGCTGGGAGCGACGGGAACGCTGACTCTGTCCACCCACGATCCCGGGGCGGCGCGCCTGCTGTTGACCGAAGGTCCGTCGGGCCTGAGCACCGCGCTGCTGGCACAGACCAATGCCGTGTTGGAATTCGAGGTTCGCTACGAGTCACGTGTGAGCACGCGGGGCGCCGAGCGTGGTTTCGTGATTCCCGTGGCACCCGGACTGGTGAACCGCGCTCACCTCGTGGTCGAGGGCGCGGAGGTGGAGGTCCGCTGCAAAGCCGCGATGGCCTCGTTGGTTTCCGGGGTGGAAGGCGGATCGCGGACTTCCGTGGATCTCGTGTTGCGACCCGTGGAGGACGCGTGGTTGGGCTGGCTGCCCAAGGCGCGGGATCCGCGTCGCGAGCGGGCGGAGGTGTACGTGGACTGGACGCATCTGCTGGTTCCGGGAGTGGGCAGCCTGCAGGGCGTGCACGAGGCGCGCGTGCGGCCGGCGCGGGGCGAGGTGGCGGAGCTGACGATCGACGTGCCGCGAGGCGTGACCATCAGCCGCGTGGAGGGCGCGGGAGTGGGCACGTGGCGGTTCGATCCGGATGCCGGGCGCCTCCAGATCATGTACGGCGATGCGCAGTCGAAACCCTTCACCGTTCGCATTGAGACCGAGGCGCTGGTGGGGGCGCTGCCGATCCGGCGGGAAGTGGGACTTCCCGTCCTGACGGGTGCCGCCGGTGAGCATGGCGTTCTGGGGATTGCCACCGGGGACGACGTGCAGTTGGACGCGGTGGGTGCGGAGGGATTCTCCCCGATGAACCTGGAGGACTTCCCGGCGCTGACCTTCGGAGAGCGCGGGCTTGCCGAAGCCGGACTCGGGCTTCGTCGCGTCTTCCGGCGAGGTTCTGCGGGCGGGCAGGTCGAAGTGCGTGCCTCCGCGGTGGAGCCCGAAGTGCGCGTGGAGTCCCAACAGACGCTGTCCCTTGGCGACGACCGGGTGGTGCTCGCGGCCACGCTCGCGGTGGAGGTGCTGCGCTCCGGCATCTTCAAGTTGAGTTTTCCGCTGCCGGATACGATGGCGATCGAATCGGCAAGCGGCGGGGTTCTGTCGCATTGGACCGAGCTCAAGTCCGGCACGGCGCGATGGGTGACGTTGCATCTCAAGGGGCGGACCGTGGGGCAGCAGACATTCAACCTCGTGCTTTCCGGTCCCGGCGTCCGGCCGACGAATGGCTGGGTGGTCCCTCGCGTCGCGTTGCGCGAGGCGACCAAACAGCGCGGGCAGATGGGCGTGGTCCCCGAGCAGGGGCTGCGTGCGCGCGTGGCACGGCGGGAGGGTGCAACCTTGTTGGATCCGGCGTCGGTTGGCCTGCGGCAGAAGGGCGCACTCGCCTTCCGCCTGCTTCAGGATGCGTGGGAGCTGGCTCTGGATCTCGAGCGCGTGGATGCCTGGATCCAGGTCGTGTCCCTGCAGCAGGCCACGGTGTCTGAGGCCCAGGTGAAGGTGGAGACCCAGCTGCAATACGAGGTCGAGAACGCCGGCATCAAGGGCTTGCGCGTGCGCCTGCCGGCGCGGGCGGACTCCGTGAGCTTCCAAGGGGAACAGGTCGGGAGCTTTGCTTCGCTTCCCGCCGATCCGTCGGCCTCCGAACGCGAGTGGGAGGTCCGGTTGGAGCGTCGGTGGATCGGGCGCTCGATCCTGAAGGTGAGCTTCGTGTTGCCGCTGGCAGCCGAGGCAACGGAGGTGACCCTCTCGGGTGTGCGCGCCCTCGACGCCTCGTTGCAGCGAGGGTTCGTAACCGTGGAAGCCGCGGGCCGATTGCAGGTGCGTCCTGAGCCGGGTCCCACGCTGCAGGTCGCCGATGCGGCCTCGGTGCCCCGCGGTATTCTGGCCGGACCCGCCGCCGCGGTGTCGGGCCATGTCTTCCGCGTCATGGATCCCGACTTCTCGCTTCCGGTGCGGATCGACCGGCATCCGGCCGCTCGACTGCTTCCGGCGCGGGTGCAGAGCGTCACCATGGACAGCGTGGTGGCCGACGAGGGGGCGGTGCTGACGCGG
>CAZYJB010000165.1:0-6447 GCA_964647675.1 uncultured Verrucomicrobiota bacterium
CCTCCACCGTGAACCCGAGGGATCCGGCCACCTTGCCGTTGATCAGGACCAAGGTTCCGTTGGCGTCGGTGATGGTCACCGGCGATCCGCCGGAGCCTTCGCCGGCGAAGTTTTGGATGGAGATCCCCAAGGCCTGGACGACCACGATCCTGGAGCCGTCTGCCTTGGTGGACTGCAGGAAGCCGATTCTCCCTTCGAGCGTGATCCCATCGATGGTCAGGAACAGCGGATCGGCGGCGGCCCGGATGAACCGGCCCTTGGGCAAATCGAGGCGGATGACCGACTCGCCAATCTCGAAGGTCTGTTTGACGGCGGTCGGCATCGTGTTGATGGCGAAAGTGAGCCGTGTATCACCTCCACCCGCGGGATCGCTGAGACTGACGCCGGGCACGCCATTCAGGGCCACGCGTACCGAGGCTTCGCCAGCCATGCCAGTGCTCGTCATCAGGAATGCACCGGTGCCTTCGGTCAGCCTCACATACTCGGTCGTCCCATCACCGAATCCGGTTTCGAGGTTCGCGACGGCGACCTTCAGGACCGGCCCCAACCCCGGGACGGTGCTCTTCTGGAACGAGAAATCTCCCTTCAGACGAATCAATCCGGCGAACTGAGCGTCCAGACCTTCGACGCTCAATCCCAGCAGCGGCGTGGGAACGCCCGGTCCCATGGTCAACGAAGCGGAGATACCATTGACATTCAGCACCCGGTTTGTGGTGCGGAAGTCGGTGGCCATGGTGCTGTAGATCACGCGCACCCGCGTGGCCGTGACGCTCGCGAAGTCGCCGCCCTGGAAGATCAAACCTCCCCCTGCCTCCAGGGCGAGCTTGCCGTCCCCGGTCATCAACAGCGCGAGCGAGCCGTTCTCGATACCGACCTTGAACGAACCCACCTCGAGGGCGGCGTTCACGTCCTGGGCCACGATTTCGATCGAAGACAGGGCCGGTGTCGGGCCGGTCACCTTCTTGAATCCGAACGTGCCCGATAGTGTCACCACGTCGGAAACATTGAGATCGAGGGAGCCGCTGACCGCCACCACCGCGCTGCCATTGGCGAAGACGATCTCGAGATCGCCGATGGTCTCGTTCACCGCCGCTCCAGTGGTGTTGAAGGACAAGGCAAAGTCGCGCAGCGAGAAGCTGAGACCGGCGAAGGGTTCGCCTCCATCGGCACTGGTGATCTCGATCGAACCGATGGTCAGTATGCCGGCGGCCCCGCCCTTTTGCGGAGCCACCGCACCCTTGATGAGGAAGGCGCCATTGATCTCCAAGAGCGCGATGCGGAACCCGCTGGCGCCTTCGCCCACCGTTAACGAGGCCGATGCGTCGCGGACGTAAACCTTCATGATCGACACCGCGGCCGGTGTGCCGGGATTCAAGATGCTCTTTTCGAATCCGAATCCACCGGCGATCCCAACTGTGACCCCGCCGGCGGAGACCTGAAGCGTCAGCGCCGCGTCCACCTTCAAAACATCGCCAGTGCTGGTAACGGCCGAACCTCCGAGTTCGACGGCGTCGGGCGCGAACTCCACCGCGATGTCTGCATCGGCTCCCAGATCCACAGATTTGGTCCAGTCGAGGGCGACCGCATTGGCACCGTTCTTCACGCCCCTGGCCTGGTTCATCTCGACTGCAACATCAGCGATGGCGGTCAGGCCTTCGATGCCCTCGAGCGAGGCCTGGGTCAGCGCACCGCGCACGACCATGTAAGTGCGGGTGTCGGTGGCAGGCAGAACGGTTGGCTTCGCCGGCTTGATCTGAGCGATGGCCAGCAACCCGCCCTCCGCGGCAAACCCGGTGTCGTCAATACCGACGAAGACATCCTGCACCTCGAGCTCGAAGGTCATGAGCGAAGCGTCATCGAGATCCGTCGTCGTGGCCTCGAACACTCCGTCGCCGTCAACATCGACATCCACGACCTGCTGGCGGTAGGTGAGTTGCACCGTACCGCGGAGGAAATCGAAGAGGTCCAACTCGGCCGTCGCCATGACCTCCAGGCGGACCGTGGACGCCAGGGTAAGACCGGAAGCCGGCACCGCGGTGGACCAGTCCAACGGCGTCGCCTGCATGCGATCGACAGTCGTGGCCGACTGTCCGTCCGCATCCCGTTCGCCCGACGCCTGATTCACGCGCAGACGCAGGTCACTGAGATCGATCGTGCCGAAGTCACCCAGGCCGACCAATGTGGCGTCGTCGATGCTCGCCTCGAGTCCGAGGTAACTGCGCGAATCGGTGCCCGTGACGGGTGCCTTGGCCTTCAGGATCGCCAGATCCAGGTTGCCTCCGCTCATGCTGAAGCCCGCCGCGCCCGCAGTGTCGATGTCTCCTGTCCCGTCATCAAACGAGGCGCCCGCTCCGACGAACAGGTTGATGTCCTCGAACGAAAGCGTCAGCAACGAGGCGTCCTCCAACTCGTTCCCGGCAGTGGCCGGATTGAGATCCACATCGACGGTCGACTGCGTGAATTCGAATCTGGCCGAGATCAGCAGAAAGCCCTGGAGGTCCACGGCGACATCACCGGAGACCTGCAGGCTGATTGAGGCCGTGAGGCCATCGAGGTCCGGCAGGTTGGAGCCGTTGCCGGTCGGCAGTCCTGCCGTTCCAGCTAAGGCGCTGGACCAGTCGAGGAGGGACCCGCGCGTGCCGGTGGAGGAGGTTGCGCGGTTCAGCAGGACGTCGAGATCACGCGCCTCGAATCTCGTGAAGACATCTTCCAGCCCCACCAGCGAAGCGTTGTCCACGTGTGCCTTGAGGCCCATGTAGCTGCGCTTGTCCAAGGCCGCACCCGCCGCGACGCTGACCGGCACAGCGGGCTTCAGGATGGCCAGGGTGAGATCGAAGTTCTCGATGCTGAACCCGATGGCGGTGTCTGTCTCAATACTCTGAGCATCATCGCTGAACCTGGCGCCGGTGCCCGCGAAAAGGTCCACATCGAGCAACTCGAACGTCAGGAGCGAGGCGTCCTTCCAATCGGGTGAACCATTGCCTGCGGTGGGTGCGGTGTAGCCATCACCATTGACGTCGACGTTTACCGTGCGCTTGGCCAATTCGAAGCCGCCACCGACCAGCACGAACCCGTCGATGTCAATGGTAAGACTGCCGGAGACCGCCAGCTCATCCGAGGCGGTCAGGGTGAGTCCGGACTCGGGCAACTGGGTCTCCCAATTCAGCCTCGAAGCGGGCGTGGTGGTCGGGGTTTTGCTGTGAACCCCCGAGGCAGTGTTGAACACCACACGCACCCCGGACATCTCGAGTCTCAGTCCGGCGAATCCGACGAAGCCGATCTCGTCCAACTCGGCTTCCAAGCCCATCCACGATCGCGTGTCGGTGACCCCGGCGGGCAGCGGTGCGGCGGGCTTCAGCATGGCAAGCTTCAGACTGGCATTGCTGACCCGCAGTCCGGTGCCGCCATCGGTGATCAACGCGTCCGTGTCGTCGAAATACGCACCTGCCCCGGCGAACAAGCTGGTCTCCGATAGCGTGAAGACGAGGAGAGGCGCATCGACCAGATCAGGCGAGGTCGCATCCGTTCCGGGATCGACAATTCCGCCGCCATTGAGATCCAGATCGATCCGGCTGCTGGTCAATCCGACACGTCCCTTCGCCAGCACGAATCCACTGACGTCGAGCAGGAGGGTGGCCGCCACTTCCAAATCAAGGCTGGAGGGCAGGCCGTCGAAGAGCGCCTTGACGTCTTCATCGTTCCCGTCCACGTCGAGCGCGCCGGCGACGCCCGCTTCCTCACTCCACTGGAGCTTCAGTCCCGGCAGGCCATCCACTCCGGTCCCCTTGTTCATGCGGACGACGAGGTCCTGCAATTCGAATCGGTTGAACGTCCCGTCGATCCCGACGGGCAGGACGGAATCGAACTGCGCCTCAAGACCGGTGTAGGACCGCTTGTCGGCGGGAATCGCGGCCTTCACCGCAGCAAGCTTGAGATCAGCCCCCGATACGCTGAATCCGATGGCGTTGCTGGTATCGACGCCGACCGAAGTACCAGGGAGGAACGTCGCCCCCACTCCGACGAACACGTCCACATCCTCCAACACCACGACCAGCAGCGAGGCATTGTCGAGATCCTGAACTCCGATGCCTTCGACCCCGTCAACCTCAACGTCCACCGTGTACGTCGCCACCGAGAATCCACCCGCCACGAGGACAAAGTCCGCGATGTTGATCTGGAGATCCCCACCCACCTTCAGAATGGCGCCGGTGTCGTCGATGGGAATGGGATCGCCCGGAGGAAGATCGTCGCGGAGGTCTAGGACCTGATTGTAGGTGCCGGTATCGTCGAGATCCAAGGCCTTGGTCCAATCCAGCGCGCCGGCATTCACGGGAACGCCGGCTCCGGCACCATCGGCGTCGCGGTCTCCGCTGGCCTGGTTGATCTCGAGTGAAAAGTTTTTGAGTTGCGCGGTGAGTCCGGGGAGGTCGAGGGACGCCTCGATGCCGACCGCCTTGATCGCCGTCCACGCGCGATTGTCGGTCGCGGGTGCAACTGCGGGCGGCGCACTCAGCGTGGCAATGCCCACCGTGCCAGAGGTGATCGAAATCCCCAGCCCACCTGCGCCCACCGATAGATCGAGGTCCGTCAGGGCGATACTCAACAGCTGCGCGCTTTCGACGCGATCGTCGGAGGTCGAGAGGAGACCATCGAAATCCAGGTCCACCTCGGACTTGCGGATCGAAAATGCCGCCGAGCCGGTCACGAGGTCGAAGACGTTGAGTTCGGCCAGCGTCCCGCTCACCAGAAGCAAGTCCCCGTCCAAGGTCACGGCCACTCCGGCAATCGGTTCGACCTCGTCGCCGAAGGTCGCGTCCCGATCCAGATCGAGGGAGGTGTTCCAGTTCAGCGCGGCCACGGGTGCCGCGCCGTCACGGCCCTGATTCAGGCTCACAGCGAGATCCGTCACGCGGGCTACCACACCAGGCAACTGGATCGTGGCGCCTATGCCGTCTGCTACCACGGCCGTGTATCCCCGGGTGGACCCGACAGCGGGTTGGACTACAGCCACTGCAAGTCGACCCCCGGTGATCTGCAATCCGACCGCCGACGTGCCAATCTGCAGAGTCAACTCATCGAGGCCGAAGGTGAGGAGGGTGGCGCCCAGAATGACGTCACCCGGAGTCGTGATGCGATCGCCATCCGGATCCACATCGACCAGCTGTTTCTGCACGGCGAACTTCGCGCTGCCGCTGACCAGATCGAACAGGTTCAGGTTGGCGAGCGTTCCGCTGACTTCCAAAAGTTCGCCAGTCAGCGTCACGCCGACTCCGGGGATGGGCTCGACGGAATCTCCGAAACTTCCGTTGCGCCCGATATCGACCGAGGCACTCCAGTCCAAGGCTGGCACCACGAGCGCTCCGTCACGCCCTTGATTGAGGCTGATGGCGAGATCCTCGACGCGCGCCGCGACACCCGGGAGCGTAATGCTCCCGGCGATGCCAGTCGCCACCACCGCCGTATAACCCTTGGTTGAACCGGCGGCAGGCTGCACCACGGCCACTGCAAGGTTGCCATCGGTGATTTGCAGTCCGATGTCGTCAGTGCCGACCTGCAGGTTAAGGGCGTCGAGACCAAAGGTGAGGAGAGTGGCTCCCTGGATCCGATCGCCGGGGGTGGATGGATTCCCATCCAGATCCAGATCCACCAACTGGCGCGTCAACGCGAAATGAGCGCTGCCCGTTACGAGATCAAAGAGGTTCAGCGTCGTGAGGGATCCTCGGACCTCCAGGAGGTCACCGGACAGCGTGACTGTGAGTCCGCTGATCGGTTCGACGGTGTCACCGAATCCCGCATCGGCGTCGAGATCCAGCGCGGCACGCCAGTTGAGCGCCGGGATGGCCCCTGTTCCTTGGCTCCCCTGGTTGAGCCGCACTTCGAGATCCGCAACCGCCGCCGTCACCCCGGGCAGGGTGAGGCTGGCATGGATGCCGTCCGCGACCACCGCGGTGTAACTGCGCAGGCCCGGTCCTGGACCCGCTTCCTTCACGCTGGCCAACCCGAGGCTGCCGCCGGTGATCGCGACGCCGAACCCTTCGGCGCCCACTTCGAGATCCAGATCCGACAGGCCGAAGGTCAGCAGCGTCGCGCCGGTCAACTGTGGGCCGGTGCCGGCATCACCGTCGCCGTCGAGATCGACGTCCACCTCGCTGCGGCTCACCGCAAAGTCGGCGCTGCCGACGATCAGATCGAAGATGTTCAGCGTCTCCAGCCGGCCGGTGATCTCCAGCGTGCGCGTGTTGAGGTCGATCACCACTCCCGCGATCGGCTCCACCTCGTCCCCGTAGCTGGCGTCACCGTCCGAGTTGATGGCCTCGGTCCAATCCAGGACCGGGATGTCGATCGTGCCATCGGTGGCCTGGTTCAACGCCACGTTCACGCCGGTCAGACTGGCCGTCACCCCGGGCAGGGTGAGGCTGGCATGGATGCCGTCCGCGACCACCGCGG
>CAZYJB010000165.1:6547-7631 GCA_964647675.1 uncultured Verrucomicrobiota bacterium
TCCGACAGGCCGAAGGTCAGCAGCGTCGCGCCGGTCAACTGTGGGCCGGTGCCGGTATCGCCGTCTCCATCGAGATCGACGTCGACTGACGTGAACTCGAGCCGGAAATCGGCGGAGCCCGTTATGAGATCGAAGAAATTGAGTTCTGTGATCGAACCCTCCAACTCAAACGATTCATCCGTGAACTCGATCGGAATGCTGACCGGGACAGGGAGATCGACACCGGGATCCACGATGTCGCTGAAGGTGCCATCCTGATCGGCGTCCACCGCAGAAGTCCAATCGATCACCGGAATTGGTCCGATGTCGTCGGAGGCGCGGTTCAGTCCGAGCGCGACCGCGTCGAACTCCATCGAGGCCCCGGGAACGTCCAGCTCCACCGCCAGGTTTTGAGCCTTCACCGCATAGTAGCGGCGACGATCCACGGAGGAGTTCGCGGGTGACAAGGCGGCGACGGCGAGCGTGCCCGCCGTGATTCGCGCCCCCACGCCATTCACTCCCGCCAACAGCTCCTGCATTCCTGGCGTGAGGCTCAGCGCGAAGGTAAATAGGCCCGCCGACTCCCATCCCGCGTCCACCGCCGTGTCTCCGTCGAGGTCGAGGTCCGCGGGAGCCATCGACAAGGCGAACTGCGCCGATCCCGAGAGCACTCCGAAGAAGTCCATGCCCGCGAGCGACCCGGCGGCCTTCAGCAAGGGCCGGTCGAACAGGATGGGCAGCGCCACCGGAACCGGCAGGCCCTGTCCCGGATCGATGGTGTCCCCGAAACTCGCATCCGCATCGCGGTCGAATGCCGCGCTCCAGTCCAACGGCGCGAGGCTTGCTGCGCCACTCCGACCCGAATTCCAGGCGAGCGTCACACCGGACACGGTCGCGCTGAGCCCAGGGATGGTCAGAGTGACACCCACCGAATCCGCCCGCAGGGCCACAAAGCGCCTCGGATCGGCCACCGAATCTGCGGGCGAAACGATGGCGACTGCGAGGCTGCCGCTCACCACATGGACCCCCGCGCCGTTGACTCCGAAGTTCAAACCGGGACCACCGGTCGGAAGGGAGATGGCCAGCGTGACCAGGGACGCGCCCT
>CAZYJB010000166.1:0-7619 GCA_964647675.1 uncultured Verrucomicrobiota bacterium
CCGCCTTGGGCTATCGCCTTTTGCCCCTTCGGGGCAGGGATTCGTCTATGCCCCCTGGTGCCATACATCCGTGGTGTCTTGCGGGAGACCGCTAGGGGCGGAGAAGGGAGTCATGGTCGGGAATGGGAAGCGCCTTGTGCCAAGCGGTAGCCCACGCCGTGCACGGTGAGCAGGAGGCGGGGGGCGTCGGCGGAATCCCCGAGCTTCCGGCGCAGTTGTACGATCACCTGGTCGAGGGTGCGGGTGGTGCCCATGTATTTCTGTCCCCAAACATCGGCGAGCAGGCGCTCGCGGCTGAGCACCTCCCCGGGATGGGCGGCGAAGAGCTGGAGTAGCGCGAGTTCCCGCGCCGTGAGATCGAACGTGAGGTCGTCGCGTTGAATCTGGAAGCGGCGCGGATCGACGGTGCACGGTCCGAGGCGGAATCCGGCCGCGGGATCGGCAGCCGGGCTGCGTGAAGGCGCGCGCGTCCTTCGCAGGATGGCCTGGATCCGCGCCAGCAGCTCGCGCACGCCAAAGGGCTTGGTGACGTAGTCGTCCGCGCCGAGGTCGAGTCCCACCACCTTGTCGATTTCCGTACCCTTGGCGGTGAGCATGAGGATGGGAACGGACGAGCCGCGCTCGCGCAGGTTGCGGCAGATGTCGAAACCGCTCAGGCGCGGGAGCATGACATCGAGCACCACGAGGTCCGGCGCATGGGCGTGCACCGCGTCGAGGGCTTCGTCGCCGCGCGCGCACACGTGGACGTGGTAGCCCTCGCTGGAGAGCAATTCCTGAAGCCCGAGGCGGATGCTCGGATCGTCTTCGACCACCAGGATCCGGGCGGGCGGGCTCATGCCGGGAGGGAGGGCAGGCGCGGTGGGGGTGGTGCCGCGGGAAGCGTGAACACGAAGGCGCTGCCGCCGCCGGTGCGCGCGTGGTAGCGCACGTCGCCGCCGAGGTCGCGGGCCGTTTGTCGTGCCAGCGACAGTCCGATCCCGGCGCCGGGGATCCCGTGCGTCAGCGAGTCGTCGACGCGGA
The DNA here is from genome assembly GCA_964647675.1 of uncultured Verrucomicrobiota bacterium. Lineage (GTDB taxonomy): Bacteria > Verrucomicrobiota > Verrucomicrobiia > Limisphaerales > CAIMTB01 > CAIMTB01. Next base: position 1,021 of record CAZYJB010000166.1, read on the forward strand.
AGAAGGGTTCGAAGATGCGTTCCTCCAATCCGTGTGGAACGCCGGGTCCGCGGTCGAGGACCGCCACGCACGCGGTGTCGCCCTGGCGCAGGAGGCAAAGGTGAAGTTCGCCGGCGGCGGATGCGTATTTGACCGCATTGGAGACCAGGTTGTGCAGGACCTGCGCCACCGCGTCGGGATCGGCGTCGACCCACAGCACGGACTCGACCGCCTCCAGGGTGGTGGAGAACGGGATGGACTGAAATTGCGGAGCGAACGACTCGAGGACATCGCGCGCCGATTGGACGAGATCGAGGGGTGTACGCCGGTAGGTGCGTGGAGCGCGTCCGGCGCGGGCGAAATCGAGGACGTTGGTGATGAGGCGCTGCAGGCGGGTGGCTTCGGCCTGGATGATGCGCAGATGACGGGCCTGTCGGTCCGCGTCGCGCACGCGATTCTCGGCGAGCAGCTCGGCCGAGAGCCGGATCGAGGTCAGCGGCGTGCGCAACTCGTGTGACACGTTGCTGACGAAGTCCGACTTCTGGCGTGCCAGGGCGAGCTGGCGTCGGGCATCGGCAACCACCAGCCAGCCGCCGGTGACGAGGGAAGCGACGAGGAGCGTGACGATGCTGGCCAGCACGAGGCTGGAGCGCTGTTGGTTTGCGTGGGCGGCGCGGATATCGGCAGGGGCGGCGGCCATTCGCCAGAGCGGGAGGTTCGGACCGACGAAGCTGGAGGCCAGAGCGTGATCCCAATCGACGCGGGCGGAGAGGTTCGGCGGGGAGGTGGCGCGTGGAATACCGCGTTCATTGAGAAGGGCGAGCGCGATGCCCGGTGCCGGCGGAGGTGCCTCGGCAACGAAGGCCGCCAGCAGGGCGCGCAGGGCCACGGTTTCCAATTGCGCACCGAACACCAGCTCCGGGGAACGTGGCGTGCGATACCAGACCCAGACCACGAGGTCGTCGTCCAGGAACCGCGCGAGGACGCCCTCCTGCGCATCGCCGACCAGGTCCCGGAAACGTGCGGCGGGAACGGATCGCGGCTGCGGGATGGCACCCAGATTGTTTTGGTAGACCGGTGCGAAGTTCTCCAGCGGGGTGCCGACGGCTGGGATCTTGAGCTGCCCTTTCGGTGTGGTGGCAAAGACCGGCGCGGCATTGCTCTGACAGAGGAAGGCTGCATTCCGCTGGAGGAACGTGTGCGAGGAAGGCGGGCCGACCAACTGCGGCGCGTGCAGTATTCCTGCGAGCGAGACCGAGAATCCCAGTTCGGCGAGAGGCCAGTTTCCGCGCAAACGTTCATCAAAGGTCGTGGCCAGTACCGCAGGATCATCGGTGCCCAGCAGTGTTTCCACGCGCAGGCTGAAGTCGCGCTGGATCTCGTCGACACGGGAGGCGATGGCCTGCGCGAGGCGGTCGGTCGCCGTCTGTAGAAGCCGCTGCCGTTCTCGCTCGGAGTGCGCCTCCTGTAATTGAAGCGATCGCAAGGCGAGGGCTCCCAGGCCCAGGCCTGGGAGCAGGATCGCCAACGCGAAGATCAGGAAAGGTCGGCTGCGCAAGGTCGGCATGGAATCGGACTGCCGTCAGATACCCGCTTGGTTAAAGCGATTCGATCGAAATCCGGGGGGCTCCCCCTCGTGGTCGTCGCCGTCGAGGCGGCGCACATCCGCTCCGGAACCTCCATTCGCCAAGGCTGGTCAGCGCGAGCTGGACGCTCGCGTCTACGGGGAGGCGATCACGTCTACGGCGAGACGCTGGCGACCGTGTCCGATCGTTGGTGCCTCAGCGCGGCTTCCAACGCCCCATGGATCTCGCCGAGGCGGCGGCGCGTCTCCTGATCCGCCTGACGGTCGGACGTCGGCGCAAAGGCCATGGTCAGCAAGGCGTCCGGTCCACTTCCATTCAGCGTGAGGGAACCGCGCGCGTTCTGCAGTTGCCGCGCCGCGATGTTCACCACTGCGGGAGTAAAGCGCCCGAGTCCGTGCGCGAGGACCGGCCGGGCATCGACGGGTCCCGGTTGGGCGAGTGCCATCGAGAGCGTGAAACGCACCCTCGCTTCGGTGTCGGCGTCGAGGGAATCCGCGCGTCCGACAAAGGCACGAACCAGTTTCTCCGGGGCCGGGTTCAGGCGCAACGGAAGGAGCTGATCGACCCAGGACCTGGGCAGCAGGTAGAGCACGCGCACGCCGGACTCTTCGAACCAGGCGTCGCTCCAGGTCTTCACCATGGCGTGTGCCTCGTCCTGATTGAGGCCCGCGTCGATGAGATCCGAGGCCATCTGGCGTGCCAGATCGGCGGATTCCGGCGCCGTGGCGGAAGGCGTTCCGGCAATCGTCGGCTGGGCCGATACCCGGGGCAGGTCGACGGTCGTCGCGCGGTTGCCGGCCAGCGTGGCAACGCGGGTGAAGGCGAGTCCTTGCGCCGAGCGACGCACGACAAAGAGGGGCCCCATCGCAGCTTCGCTGGAGTTGGACAGGTGCAACAGGTCGGGACGCGGGCGACCGACGCGCAGGGGCGCCGCGAAGTTGCCCGCGCCGCGATAGAACAGGAACCGATCGCGCTGGGGCGACGCCTCAGTGGCGAACGGTTTCGTGACCTCGACCAGGTTCGCGCCCGTCTCACGCGCCGCGTAGTAGTGGCTGGAGGTGCTATCCGAGGGCAGTGCTTCCGGCGTGGCCGACTGCCAGCGGGATTCTCCGGGGCCGAGGATACGGACGCCATTCCAGGTCAGGTGCTGGCGGTTGGAATCCGGGAGAACCGCCGCAACACCCGAGACCGGCCCGAAGGTCGACACCTGCGGAAACCATTCGGACAGCACGCCCGTCGGGAACTCGACCGACACGTCCACCTCCATCGCCTGGTCGGCGTGGAAGTACAGGACCGGCGTTTCCATGCGCTGGAGCCATGCGCCGCCCGTCTTGCCGAACAAAAGAAGGAACTCCGCGGCGTGACGGTTGCGCTTGTCCCGGTTGAGCGTGGGCATCTGCCGGCTGAAGACGAACGACGGGAGATCGGACTGGGTGAAAGGATTCCAGGGTTCCGGATCTCCGGAAGCGGACTGAAGGGACGTGAAGGTGCCCCATTCATGGACCTCATACTTGGCGCCGGACCCTGCGGGGGCCGGCGTGTCGGCGGCATCAGCCCGGGGAAGGACGAAGGGGAGAGCGGCCAGCCAGGGAGCCAGGAAGGTGAATCTCATGTCCAGGTTCATGCCATGCCGCGAGTCGCGGGTTGTCATGGTGGCTTGAAGGGTTGGTAAAAGAATTGTGCGATGTTCCTGACTTCTCAGTCCGCGGGCCTCGCGGCAGAGTGCCGCCTCCAAGCCATGTCATTCGCCTCGCCCTCCCGCCTTCCTCGTTCCCGTTCGGCGACCTGGATCGTCCTCGCGGCCTCCGGATGCGTTGCCGTCATGCCGTGGGCCGGCGCCGCGGAAGATCCCTTCGCAGCCAACGTGCGAACCACCGAACCAAAGACCCCCGCCGAGCAGCGCGGTACGTTCACGGTGCCGGAAGGCTTTGCCGTGCAGGCGGTGGCGTCGGAGCCGGACATCAACAAGCCGATGAACATGGCGTTCGACGCCGCCGGCCGTTTGTGGGTGACCAGCAGCCGCGAGTATCCCCGCGCGGTGCCGGTGGGGACTGAAGGGCGAGATCGCGTGATGGTGTTCAGCGATCTGGGTCCGGACGGCCGACCGCGCAACGTCACGACCTTCGCGAAGGGCCTGAACATTCCGATCGGCGTCTATCCGTACCGCTCCGCCAGTTCGCTGAGCCCGGATGCGCGGCGAGCGCGAGACGGCCAACCGGCGTTGCCCGAGGTCACGTGGAAGGCAGTCGTCTGGTCCATCCCGCATATCTGGCTGATGGAGGACACCGATGGCGACGGCGCGGCGGATCGCAAGGAGCGGTTGTACGGGCCGTTCGATCACACGCGCGACACGCACGGCAACCAGGCGAGCTTCCGCCGCGGGTTCGATGGCTGGCTCTATGCCACACACGGGTACAACAACGACTCCCATGTCAGCGGAGCGGACGGTCACCGGGTGGACATGAATTCCGGCAACACCTACCGCCTGCGTCTCGACGGATCGCGCCTCGAGCAGCACACGTGGGGCCAAGTAAACCCCTACGGGCTGGCCTGGGATCCGGAGGGCAACCTGTATTCGAGCGATTGCCACAGCGACCCGATCTACCTGCTGCAGCCGGGCGGCTATTATCCGAGCTTTGGCAAGCCGCACGACGGGCTCGGCTTCGCGCCGAACATGATGGAACAGATCCGTGGCACGACGGCGATCGACGGCATGACCTACTACGCCGACGACCGCTGGCCGGACGAATACCGCGACAGCTTGTTCGTGGGCGACGTGATGATGAGCCGCGTCTTTCGCGATCGCGCGGTCCCCCGCGGCTCCGGCCGCGTGGCGCGTCCGGAGCCGGATTTCGTCGTGTCGTCCGATCCGTGGTTTCGTCCGGTGGACATGACGCTGGGCCCGGATGGCGCGCTCTACATTGCTGATTTCTACAACCGCATCATCGGGCATTACGAAGTGCCGATCGATCATCCGGGGCGCGACCGCGAGCGCGGGCGTATCTGGCGCGTGGTGCCGACCGGCAAGCCGATGCGTGAGGCCGCGCTCCCGGCGGACCCGGACGGGTTGGTGGCGGAACTGGCGTCGCCCAGCCTCGCGCGACGCATGCTTGCGATGAACGATCTGGCGGACCGCTTTGGCGCGTCGCTGCGGGAGCGCCTGGAACGGGTGCAGGCGCAACCGGTGAACGCCGAGCAGCGCGTGCACGCGCTGTGGTTGCTGCATCGGATCGGAGCATTGGACGCCGCCGGGTTGTCCCGTGCCGCCTCGGATCCGGACCGGTTGGTGCGCATTCATGCGCAGCGCATGGCGACCGACCTGCTGAATCAACCGGGCCGCGGCGTGGCCGTGGACGGCGCGCTCATCGGCGAGGCCTTGCGGCTGGCGCGGCGCGGACTCGGGGACCCGGATGGCGTCGTGCAGCGATGTGCGGCCGAGGCGCTGTCCGCAAAGTCGGACGCGGCCAATGTTGAACCCCTGGTGGCGGCATTTGCGCGCGCGGCGGAGGCGGATGCGCATCTTCGTTATGGGATTCGACGCGCGCTCAGCACGCAGATGCGCGATGACGCCGTGATGACGGCGGTGTCGGCGCGTGGCGATCTCGAGCCGGCGGCGCGGTCATTATTGCTGGAGGTCGCGCTGGCGGTTCGTTCGGAGGGAGCGGCCCGGTTTCTTTTGCGGAACCTGGACCGGCTGCCGGCCGACGGAACGCGGAGGGCGGAGGCGCTTGGGCACGTGGCGCGTTATGGTGCGCCGGCTGATGCGCCGGCCCTCATGGTGGCAGTGCGCCAGGCCAGCGCTGGCAAGCTCGACCTCGAGTTCGAACTGTTCCGTTCGATCCGCCAGGGCACCCAACAGCGTGGCGCCACCCTGCCCGCGGAGGCGACAGCATGGGGAGTGGATCTGGCGGCGCGACTGCTGGCTGCGGCGCAGGTGGATGCGGGGTGGGCCGTGCGCCCGGTGGACGCCACCGCGAGCGGCGGGACGCCGTGGGATCGCCAGGCTCGGCCCTGTGCGGACGGCCAGGAGGCTTCCCTGATTTCGAGCCACCCGCGCGGAGAGAATCTCACCGGCATCCTGCGATCGCCCGCCTTCGCCGCTCCGGCGCGCCTGTCGTTTTATCTGGCCGGGCACGACGGACCGCCGGACCGCGAACCGGGCGGGCGGAATCTGGTGCGACTGGTCGATGCGTCGAGTGGAGCGGCCTTGAGAGAGGCCAAGCCGCCGCGCAACGACACCGCTCAACAGGTCGAATGGGACCTTTCGGACCTGCGCGGACGCCAGGTGGCAATCGAGGCAGTGGACGGCGACGCGGGTGCCGCTTATGCCTGGCTGGCGGTGGGACGCTGGAGTTCCGGGCTGACCCCGGAGGCGGGTGGCGGCCCGGCCACTCGCGCGACGCGTTTGATGGCAGCAGCCGAGGTGGTTGGGGAAACGCGCGCCACAGGGTTGTCGGCGGATCTGGAGAGACTCGCGAAGAACCCGGGCGAGGATCCCGCGGTGCGCGCCGCGGCGGCGCGGGCGTTGAGTGCGGACCCCGTGGTGCGCGCGTCGGCCGAGGTGGTGGCCGACCCGGCACTTCCCTGGTTCTGGCGGTCCGGACTCGCGGACCTCGCGTTCGGCGGGGTCAGCCCCGGTCTGGACGCGTTTCTCGAATCGGCATGGAAAGACGCATCGCGCCGGTTCCAACTGCGGTTGGCCGCGATTGCGGGTGCCAAGGCGGAGTTGGCGGACGGCCTGATCGGTCGCATTGCCAGCGGCCGTGCGCCGGCCGGATTGCTGCTGGATGCACGACTGCGCGACCGCTTGCGAGGGGCGGCGGGCGACACGGCGCGGGCGACGCTGGACGGGTTGGTGGCCAAGTTGCCTGCCGAAGAGGCCACCCTGGCGAGCCTGCTTGAAGAACGGCGACGCGCGCAGGCGACCGCGCGGGTCAACCTGGCGCGCGGCCGCGAAGTGTACGTTTTGGCCTGTGCTCCCTGCCACCAGATCGGCGGCGAAGGCGGGCTCGTCGGACCCCAGTTGACCGGCAT
>CAZYJB010000167.1:0-7609 GCA_964647675.1 uncultured Verrucomicrobiota bacterium
CGCCTCCGGCGACTCCCTTTGCCAAAGCCAGTCCAGCGCGAGCGGCACGCTCGCGGCTACGAGCGACGCCTTCACCCCAGCGGCAACCACTCGCCGCACTCCATAATCGCGCCCGAGGACGTCGCCTGATTCACTCGCCGCGATGACGACCGACGATGTGCTCGACGTTTTCCGACGAAGCGGCGCCCTGCTCGAAGGCCACTTCGTCCTGCGCAGCGGCCTTCACAGCCGCCAGTTCTTCCAGTGCGCCCTCGCACTCCAGCACATGCCCGACGTCGAACGCTTCGGTGCAGCCCTCGCCGACCAGGTCAGGAACCTCGGCGCGACGACCGTCATCGCCCCTGCGATGGGTGGACTCGTCATCGGCCAGGAGGTCGCGCGCCAATTGAAACTGCGGTTCCTCTTCGTGGAGAAGGAGGACGGCCGACTCGTCCTGCGCCGCGGATTCAAACTGCGTCCCGACGAACCCGTGCTGGTGGTGGAGGACGTGGTGACGCAGGGCGGCCGGGTGCGTGAGACCATGGACATCGTGCGCGGGGCCGGCGCCCGCGTCGTGGGTGTGGCCATGATCGTCGACCGCTCCAACGGCACCGTCGACCTCGGCACTCCCACCGCCAGCCTCCTGCGCATGAAGGTCGAGGCCTTCGCCGCCGATCAATTGCCCCCCGACCTCGCCGCGCAACCCGCGGTGAAGCCGGGATCCAAGTAGCGAACCAAGCGGGGTCCGAGGAACCGGACCTCACTACGGTGCGGCAGGCGCGGACGTGGCGGGCGCCGCAGCCGCAGGAGCGGGAGCGGGAGCGGCGCCCGCCCCCGACTCCGGCACCGCAAGGACCTTGCGCACCACCATGTCCAGGCGCGCATCCCGGTAGCGCCCGGACGGATCGAGATAACCGCCTTCGCGCGCGGCATCGCACCAGAGCCGTGCGTCGCGGAACTGCCCCCGGCGCCAGAGCGTCTCGATCAGCAGGTACAGGACGTTGCCCGGCGCGCTGTAGTCGTGCTCAAACCGGCCGATCCGCGGAGCCCCCGCCTGAGGCACGAACGCCTCGGTCGCCAGTTGCATGAACCGGTTCTCGTCGCCTTTGTCCCAGGCGATCTCCGCCATCCGCAGCAGATGGGATTGACGGTGTGTGGCGTCCGCCGCGCTCAGGCGCTCGAGCACTTCCTCCAGCCGTTCCGAAGGGGGCAGGTAATAGGCCGAACGCAACTGCCGGTAGGCGTTCATCAGATGGCGCGAATAGATGCGCAACGGTTCGGGCTCGAGCTCCGCCTTGGCCATCATCGCGCCATGGACCGCGTGCATGCGTTGCGCCTCCAATTCGGCCACCGGCAGGGCGATGTCGAGCTTTGCCGAAAACTCCGCCGCGAGCGTCGAATCCGGTGATAACTCGCGCCAACGCTCCACGATCGACCGGATGATGCGCGGCTGCGGCAGCTTGTAGGAGGTGTGAAACAACGCGAAGGACTGGACGTCCGACAGGGTAAGCGGGTGTTTTACGAGGTACTCGCCCAGCAGCGTGGTTGGCCGCGGCAGCGCCGTCTCGTTGAACACCTCGTGCAGCGTCGCGTCGCTGCGCGCGAAGAAGCCGCGCTCGGCGAGATATTCGAGCGTCGGGAAGTAGTCGCTGTGGATCGGTGTGTTGGTGGTCACCAGAAACGGCGCGTTGTAGTCGGAGACGAGCTGGAGCCCCAGCAGCACCGGGAGTCGGAACAGGTCGATGCGCTGCAGGTCGGAGTTCACCGACGACAGGTGGAATCGCTGTTGCAGCGCAGCTAGGTCGTAGGCGATCGGCTTGGGCGACCCGACCAGCACCAGGTCCCCGGGAATCGTCTGCCAGACGGTCAGGTGCGGGAACACCGACGTGAAGGTCGCCAGCACGGTGCTCAGGGCCTCGTTGCTGCTCTCATAGATATGCACCCACTGCACCATGAGACCGCCCGGACGAAGGCTGTCGCGGCAGGTCTGGTAAAACTCGGCCGAGAACACCCCCGCCACACCCGCCATCCACGGATTCGAAGGCTCGCTGATGATGACATCGTAGGTGCGCCCCGACGCCTTTAGAAAGGACTTCGCGTCGTCGAGGACGACCTCCGTGCGCGCATCCTCCAGCGCCCGCCGGTTCGCCTCCGCGAACTGGGTCCGCGCCGCATCACGCACCTCGGGGGAGATTTCGACCGCATCCAGCCGGCGCACCCCGGGATGGGTCAACACCGCGCCGCAGGTCACTCCGCTGCCGATACCCACGACCATCACCTCCTCCGCCTCGGGACGCAGCAACAGCGGGATGTGCCCCAGCAACATCTGCGTGGAAAGATCGCCGCGGCTCGAGGCGTCCGGCTTCCCGTTCACGCGCAGGGTCAGCTCAAGCTGGCCCGTCTGCTGGTTTGTCCAACCCAGCACCGCCACCGTCGATCCCGCTCCGTCGCGATGATATCGCACGTCCACGTGACGGATCTGCTCCCGATAGACATCGAGGCGTTGCGGCGGGTTGCGCACGCGCCACAATCCGAGGGAGAACGCGCGATTCCACAGATCCGACAACGTGCCGTGCGCGAGTGCGACCAGGCCGAAGACGATCGCCAGCGAGAGCACCGGCATGAACCGCCGCAGCCCGGCGCGGTGACGGCCCAGCACGGCAAGCGCAAGCACGAGATTCAAACCCACCCCCAGCGCGAAGGTCCGGGCCAGCCCCAGATTGGGCAGGAGGATCAGCCCGGTCAGCGCCGCGCCGAGCACGGTGCCGAGGGTGTTCACCGAAAACACCAGCCCCACGCTGCGGCCGACCTGCTCCAGCCGCGAGGTCGCCACCCGGCTGGCCAGGGGCAGCGTCATGCCGAGGCAGAATGCCGGCACGAACATCACCGCGAAGCAGAGGAGAAACTGAAGCCCCTGGTAGAGCGCGTGGTTCGCAGCATCCCGCTCGATCACCACGGCGATTCTGCCGAAGGCGTACGGCAGAAGATGATAAAAGAACATCGAACCCCCGAGCGTCACCGCCAGGGCCAGCTCGGCCCACCCGAAGGCGTCGAAGGTGCGACGCAACGACCGCCAGCGCCCAACCCACCACGCCCCGGCCGCGATGCCCGAGATGAACGTCACCAACATGATCGAAAACGCGTGCGTGGAGGAGCCCAGCGCCAGCGCGAGCAGGCGCGTCCACACGATCTCGTACAGCATCGCGACGAACCCGGAGAGTCCCGACGCCAGCACGGCCAGTCGCCACTCCGCCGGGCCGTACCGCTCGTCCTCCCCCGCCGCCTCCCCACCCGCCTCCCCACCCGCTCCGCCCGGTGTCTTCCTCGCCGTCGGCGCGACCGTCAGGGATTCCCCACCCGCTGCGCTGGCCATCAACGCCACCACGCCCACCAGGGTGTTCAGCACCGCGCCGCCGAACCCCGTCGCATCCAGGCCCAACACCGGGATCCACCAGAAATCCGCGATCAACACCCCGAATACCGCGCCCAGGCTGTTGATGAAATACAGCCCCCCCACTCGCGCTCGCAGTTCCCCCAGCGATTGCGTCACCAGTCGCGTCAGGATCGGAAGCGTGCCCCCCATCAGGGTCGTGGGCACGAGGATCGACGCCACACTGACACCGAACTTGAGGATCAGAAGCCACGGGCTCCCGGGCGCCAGCCCGCGTGCCAGCGCCATGTACGCGGCCTGGCAGAACTCAAAGTACCAGGGAAACACCCAGGCATAGACCGCGATCCCGAGTTCCAACCAGCCATACAGCGCCAGCGGACGCTTGATGCGATCGGCGTACCGTCCGAGGAAGGCGTTCCCCAGCGCCAGGCCGCCCATGAAGACCACCAGCACCGCCACCACCGCGTAGCTGGTATGCCCCAGCAGGAGGGCGAGATACCGCGCCCAAACCACCTGGTAGATCAACCCCGCGATCCCCGAGAGCAGGAGGCAGAAGAAGGCCGTCGGATACAGCCACCGCAGGGGAAGCTTCATGTCCCCGCAAGCATACCGGCCCCATCAAATCCACCGCAACGCCCGACGCCGGCCCCTTCTCCTGGTTTGGAATCCCGCGCCGACAGGGCTAAGGTGGGCCATCGTATGGCGGAAAAGTCGTCCCAAGAAATCCCGCGGCCCGTTCGTGAGAACTTCGAACGCGGCCTGGCCGCGTACCAGAAGGGCAACCTGGACTACGCCGTGACGCTGTTCACGGACGTGCTGCAGAAGGAACCCGCTTTCTACGAGTGCCGCGAGGCGTTGCGCGCGGCCCAATTCCGCCGGCCCGCCGGCGCAGCCGGCGGGTTGTTCAAGAAGTTCCTCTCCCAAGCCTCCCCCCACCTCGCCAAGGCGCAGATCGCCCTCCGCACCAACCCGACCGAGGCCCTTCACCTCGCCGAACTCGCCCTCAACAACGAGGCGCGAAACGGCGCGGCCCACGACCTGCTCGCACGCGCTGCCATGGCCAGCGGCCTGCCCCGCACCGCCGTCCTTTCGCTGGAAATCCTCTTCAAGGCCAACCCGGGTGATCGCGATACCGCCTTTCGTCTCGGCCAGGCGCTGGTTGCCGCAGGCCAGTCCGACCGCGCCGATCGGATCTACGCCGACCTGCTCGCTGCCAACCCGGCCGATGCCGAAGTGTCGCGGGCCTACAAAGACCTCGGCGCCCGACGCACGCTCGGCACCAAGGGCTACGCCGCCCTCGCCTCCGGAGAGGGCAGCTACCGCGACGCCCTCCACGACAAGGACGAGGCCATCGCCCTCGAGCAGGAGGCGCGTCCCTCCCAGACCGAGGACGTGGCCCGCCAGCTGATCCGCGAGTACGAGACGCGGATCGAACAGGAACCGGGCAACGTGAAACTGCTGCGTTCGCTGGCGGAATTATACGCGGACCGCCGGGATTTCGAACGGTCCCTCGCCCTCTATGAGCGTCTCACGCAGACCGTCGCGCGCGGCGACGCCGCGCTTGAACGCGCCCTCGCGCAGACCCGCGTGCGCCAGTTCAATCACCGGATCGAAATCCTCGACCCCGCCGACCCCGGCAGCGCCGCGACGCGCGCCCAACTCGAACGCGAGCGCGACGACCTTGAACTGCGCGAATGCCTTGCTCGCGCCGAACGCTATCCCTCGGACCTCTCCATCCGCTTCGAACTGGGACAACTCCACTTCCGCCGCGGCCGGATCACCGAGGCGATTCAGGAACTGCAGAGGGCGCAGAACTATCCGCACCGGCGCATCGCCGCCCTTTCACTGCTGGCGCAATGCTTCTCCCAGCGCGCCATGTACGACCTCGCCAGCCGCACGCTGCAAAACGCGCTCAAGGAGAAACCGGTGTTCGACGAGGAGAAAAAGGCCCTGATCTACGACCTCGGCTGCGTGCTCGAGAGAATGGGACGCCGGGACGAGGCCATCGAGCAGTTCAAACTCATCTACGAAGCCGATATCGGCTATCGCGACGTGGCGGCCCGCGTGGACGCCTACTACGCCGGCCGGCTCACGGCGTAACCGGCCACCGCGTCCCTCCATCGGAGGCTCTCCGGCACGCAGTCAGCGGTCACGGTCCAACAGATACTGCGCCAGCGCGTCCAACGCGGCGGCCTTGCGCCCGAACGGCTTCAGCGCCGCGTATGCCTTGCGGGTCAGTTGCGCCGCGATGCGCCGCGATTTCTCCAGACCCACGATCGAAGGGTAGGTCGCCTTCTCCGCCGCCACGTCCTTGCCCGCGGTCTTTCCCAGCGTCTCCGAGGACTGCGTGACATCGAGGATGTCGTCGATCACCTGGAAGGCGAGGCCGACGTGGTAGCCGAAGTCACTGAGCGCCTCGAGTTGGGTTGGCGTGCAGCCGGCGCTCATGCCCCCCAGGCGCACCGCGGCGCGCAGCAACGCCGAGGTCTTGCGCTCATGGATGTACCGCAACTGCGACACGGTCAGGCGCTTTCCCTCGCCTTCGAGATCCGCCACCTGGCCCGCGATCAATTGCAGTGAGCCGGAGGCCTCCGCCAGTTCCCGGATCTGCAGCGACACCGGATACCGCGGCGTCGCGTGCACCTGCGCCTGGATGTCGAAGGCCACCGTCAGCAGTGCGTCGCCCGCGAGAATAGCCATCCCTTCCCCGAAAACTTTATGATTGGTGGGCTTCCCGCGGCGGAAGTCGTCGTTGTCCATCGCCGGCAGGTCGTCGTGGATCAGCGAATAGGTATGGATGCACTCCACGGCGCAGGCCGCGGGCAGCGCGCGGGCCCAGGTCCCGCCACAGGCGTCCGCCGCCGCCAGCACGAGCGCCGGTCGAATCCGCTTCCCGCCGGCGAAGAGGCTGTAGCGCATCGCCTTATGGATGGTCGCGGGACGCGCTGTGGCCTTGGGCAGGAACGTGTCCAGGCCGTCATTCACCTCGGCAACACAACGGTTGACGTACCCCCCAAGGTCGAAGGCCGGGGTGGGGGGCGGGGGTCGTCGGGATGCCGCGGTCGCCATGCGTCGCGAATTTGTAGGGACCGGCGCCGGCCGCGCGCAAGCGGTTTTGGGCCAAGATTCCAGTTGCCCGCCTGCGGAAGCCCCCTATCTTTCCCGCCCGATCGTCGGGCATCTGCTTTCGACCGTGAACTCTGACCTAATGCGCAAAGCCCTCGAGGTGGTGGGCAATCCGAACGTCCTCGTGAACCTCGTCTCGCGCCGCGTGCGCCAGCTCAACGCGGGTGGCGGTGGCCTGGGTCGACCCCTGGTCTCCGATACTTCCGGCCTGGGTGTGGCGGACATCGCGATGGTGGAGATCATCGAGGAAAAGACAGGGTGGGAACCGGCCCTCGACGAGATCGAGGCCGAAACCACCCGCAAGCGCCGCCGGCGCAGCCCGTCGCTCAACGAGTGACCCGCCCGCCGGACGCTCGGCGCACCGGCTCGTTCTGAAGGAATTCCCAGGCCCCGGGCTTTGACCGGGGCCTTTTGTCTGCCAAGCTCAGCCCGCCCTCCCGCCCGCTGCCATGTCGGACATCGTCTCCAACCCGAAGGCCCGTCGCGACCTTCATATTCTGCACACCTTCGAGGCCGGCATCGCGCTGCATGGCACCGAGGTGAAGGCCCTGCGCGCCGGCAAGGGCCAGATCGCCGAAGCCTTCGCACGCGTCGAGAACGGGGAGGTCTGGCTCCACAACGCGCACATCGACGAGTATCACTTCGGGAACAGGAACAACCACGCGCCCAAAGCCCCACGCAAGCTGCTGCTGAACCGGGCGGAGATCCGCAAGCTCGAAGGCTATGCCACGGTCAAGGGTCAGACACTCGTCCCGCTCTCGTTCTACTGGAAGAACGGGCGCGTCAAAGTCTCCCTCGCGGTCGGCCGCGGCAAACAGGAGTTCGACAAGCGCGAAGACCTCAAGCGCCGCGACTCCGACCGCGACCTGCGCCGCGCGCTGAGTCACTCCGCCCCCAAGGCGCCATAGGCCCTCGCGGTGAGCTTGCGCCCTGGGTCGTGACCTCGCGGTCACGACTCGGTGTCCCCTCGGGACACCGAGCAAAAACTCCCTGCAACCTTCCTCTCGTTCCCCGGGTGTTTGCCGGAGTCCGGACGCCCACTCGCCCCCCACTCCTCAACCGCATCCCGTTCATCCCCCGCCCCGGACTTCGCCCATGAAACGCAAGACTACC
>CAZYJB010000168.1:0-7606 GCA_964647675.1 uncultured Verrucomicrobiota bacterium
GCGGCATTCTGCGCGGACGCCGCCAGGCCTTGGGCCACGATCAGCGTGGTCAGGGTGGCCGCCGCCGGGAGCGCCGCGGTCGAACCGGAGGCGCGCACCGCGTCGGTGGGTGTCGAGTTCTGAGTCATGTCGTGATGCTTGCGAGATCGTCGTGGCCGGTCGTTGGCCGGCTTCCGCGCTGGTTTCCAGGTCCGGACGCCTTCCGTTCCCCTGCGCTCCGTCGGCGCGACTCGTCATCGCTGCCGATCAGTTGAATGCACCAGGCACACCGGCGTCCGGACCTGAACCAACGCGGCCGACACCCTAGGGATTGGCCGAAGGCGGCGCTTCCGGCAGATTGTCATTGTCTGACGTGGGATTGCGGGAGGGGTCTTGCGGAACTGGCCCATTCCCACTGCGGCCAGCCGCGTCCGCGCCGTGAGGATCTCCAAAGCTCTGCAGCCACAGGCGCACCGTCTCCAACACCTCCACCGACGCCAGCACACCCTGGAATCCCGGCGAATTGAGGCGCGGAAAACAGTCGCATTGCACCCGTTGCAGGAGGCCCTGCCACGCCACCACCACCTCGGCGCGCAGGACATCGACCGACATCAGCCCGGTTACCGCCATGCCCTCCTGCAACAGCGCGGGCAACTGGCTCGGATCCCCTTCGATGGCGACCTGACAGGCCGACCGCAGCAGGTCCGCCGCCTGGCCACGCAACCCCGATTCACCCTGGGATTCCCAGGTCGCGACCCACTGCAGGCCGCGCATCGCCGATTCACGGGTCTGACGAACCAGCACGATACGGCGATTCGCGTCAGGATCGCCCGAGCCCGCCACCAACAAACGGGCGGCGGCGCGACATTCCACGACCGTCGCGGCGAGCAGGGTTTCGGTCCCGCGCAGTCCAGCCTCGGCCTGCGCTTCCAGAATCGCGCGCGCGGCGCGGGCCTCGGCGTGCGCCGCTTCGGCGCGGGAGCCATCCAGGTTCAGGAGACTCGCAGCGCGGTTGATCCGGGCCTTGGCACCCACCGCCGCCAGGGAGTCGTCGCCCAGCATTCCTTGGGACAACGCGATGGCGCGATCGAACGATCGGAGCGCCTCGGCGTCGTCGCCCGCACGGCAGCGCGCCCGAAAGGTGAGTCCACGGTTCAACCAGGCGATGGCATGGCGCCGGCGGAACTCGGGATGCGCCTCCACCGGAATCCGCGGAAGTCGGGCCAGCACGATCGCGTGCGCCGCCAGCGCCGACTCGAGCCGGTCGAGGCCACCCATTCGAGTCAGGGTATCCGCGCGATTCATCCATCCGGCCAGCCAGGCGAACCACCCCCAGGCGTCCCCGGTCGCAGGCTCCGCCTCGCGAAGGCCGATGGCCTCGTCGAAGGACGCGAGCGCGTCGGCATACCCCGTCCGGGCACCCCCCTGCAACAGGACGAGTCCGCGTTGCATCCAGAGGTCCGCAGCCGCCGCCCGCCAACCCGGATCGTCGCGCGCGTATTCTCGTCGCATCCAGGCAAGTGCGCGGTCGAAGGCCTCTACCGCTTCCCGCCATTCGGTCGGGGACTCCCCGGCCGCGCGGGCGAGGCCGAGGATTCGACAGGCTCCCGCCAGCAGGCGTGTCGATGCCGCGTCGCTCCGGACCTCGAGCAACCGGATGACCTCCCCGCTCAACCCCGCCGCCTCGCGCCGACCCGCCTCACCGCCTTCGCGCAGGCGCAGGCTGGCGGCGTGGAGCAGATGGCCAGGGGCAGGAAGCGGACCGGATCTCGGCATGGGGCGTCGTTCCAGGGAACGAGCCGGGGAAACTGCCGCGCCGCGCGGCGTCCCGCCAGACCGCAGACGTTCCACCGCAAGCAGCCGGCAAGGATTGGCAAGACGTCGCAAGCGGGCGCGCGCCAACCCGGTAGCCTGCTCCAGCCTGTGGAACCGGCGGAAGCCGGTTCCTGACCGCGGCACGGGCGGAGACCCGGTCCCGGAGATTCAAGACGTGCCGGGGTCCGTTCTTCCGACATACCCATGACTTCACCGAATCGAACGCCGGCGCGCGCCGCGGCGGAAGGCGCCGCGTTCGGGGAGGCCCCGGCGTGGAAATCGGTGCCGGGCGGCTGGCAACCGCTGTTTGCCAGCTACGCGGATCTCGGGTTCAGCGTGGAATGGCATGACTTTCGGGTCGCGCAGACCGTGGATTGGGCGCGCAGTTTCCACCCGGGCAGTGTCGAGCTCTGCCTGAACCTCGCCGGCTCGGGCGTCGTGCGTGACGAGCACCGCGAAACCAGGCTTGGCCCCCGCACTCTGGCTTACTATTTCGCCGGGGATCCGCCGCTGACAGCCTCCCGCCAGGGCGGCGAGCGGCACCAGTTCCTGACCGTCGAATTCTCGCGCGGCTTCCTGACGCGTCAGTTCGGTGAGGTCGCGGAAGCCCTGCACCCGGTGATCCGCGACGTGATGCTGGGGCGTCCGACGCGGTCGCAGGCCGGATTGCTGGAGACCCGTGGCCTCGAGATGACCCGGCTCGTCGAAAGCCTGCGGCACCCGCCCGTGTTCCAGCCCGCGCAGCGCGTGTGGTTTGCCTGCAAGGCCACCGAGTTGGCGTCCCAGTGCCTCTTTCAGCCGGCGGGCGGCGAACTCTTCTGCACCCGCGCGCGACGCGTGCAGCGAGAACGCGTGGAACAGGCGCAGGCGATCCTGCGCGAACAGCTGCACGAACCGCCCTCGCTCGACGAACTCGCGCGTCGTGTGGGTTGCAGCCCGTTCTATCTGAGCCGGCTCTTTTCACAGCATGCCGGGCTCACGCTCCAGCAGTACCTTCGCCAGATTCGACTCGAACGCGCCGCCGAACTCCTGCGCACCGGCCAGTGCAATGTCACCGAGGCCGCGTTCGCGGTGGGTTACAACAGCCTCAGCCATTTCAGCACCGCCTTCCACGAGGCCTACGGCTGTTGCCCGGGGCTTTATTCCCTCGGACTTCCGCAGAAACCGGCAACGGGCAGCTGAGTTCATTCGCCACACTCGCGACGCGGCCGGGACGTGGCGCCCCACCTTTCATGGAGGTGGCTCGCTGGCTCCGTCCGGCGAGTCGGGGCGGAGGCCCCGACCGGAAGGCGAAGCGAGGGATTGGGATCAGAAAAGTGCTAGGTCGGTGTCCCCACGGGACACCGAGTCGCGAGTCGGAGCTCGTGACCCACCAGACTGGACCCCTCACCCCTTCCCACCCTATCTCGTCCCACCAGTCCCGAGCGGTTCGAAAGTGTGCACGCGCAGGCGCCACGACTCCCAGGTCTCCGCGGGCGTCAATTCGCCGAACGCACCAAACGAAAACCCGCAGCCCGCGCCATACATGCTGTCGGGACTGACATTGAACGTCCAAACCGAGCCTTCCGGAATGGCTCGTTCCGCCGCTGTCTCGAGCCGGCCGGTCAGGAGATCCGGGGCCGCCTCCAGCAGCGAGGCCTGATCGTTGTCCTGCCAGTGCCGGTACACGCCTCGGCTCGCCATGAGCCGGCGCATGAGCGGATTGAGCACCCCGGAATGCTGGTGCGCGCGAAACACGGCGCGCACGCGGCCCCCCGGGACCGCCGACTGCGCAAGCACGCGTCGCGAGGATTCGCTGCCGTAGACGAACGCGCGGCCCGGATCGATCGCAAACTGTGACTCGGACGCCAGCACCGAAAAATCGTTCCACATGAACCCCAGCACGGTCGGCGTGGTCGGTGTCTCGGGCACGAAATCGGACAGCGCCTGACCCAGCGCCCGACGCGTCTCGGCGGGTTGCCGCCCCAACCAGGCGGACTCCGCGGCCAACCAACGCCGTTGCTCGAGCTTTCCCAGGGCCTGGAATTGAACCCCATCCGCGGGCGCACTGATCAGTTCGCCGGGATGATAGCCCGGCTCCATGCCGCCATGGTTGCACTGCACCCAGTTCGTCCCCTGGCCGAGGTAGAGCACCGCCGGGAGGAAATCGAAGAGACGCGCCGTGCGTCGGAGATCCCAGTCGCGCCCGTACTTGCCCGCCACTTCGGCGGTGAAGCCGTACCGCGCAATGAGCAGGACGTCCTCGTGGTTCCCGCGCGCGAGCAGCACCTGGGCAGGATTGGCCAGTTTCAGGCGCAGCAGGGTGTACAGCACTTCGACACCGTACCGGCCGCGATCGGTGTAATCGCCCAGGAACACCAGGCGCGTCCCGGCCTGCGTGATCTTGAACCCGGACAGCACCCCTTTGGCGTTCAATTGTTCGAGGTAACCGATCAGGGACCGGATATCCCCATGCAGATCGCCCATCAGGAAGGCGCGTCCGCCGGCGGGAATGCGGTGGCGCTGCGCGAAAGGCTGAAACGGCGCTCGTCCTTCGGGGGGCGTCATCGCGGCCAGATCGAGGAACGACGCCGCGGGCACGCGGCCCAACCAGGACTCCGCGATGGCGAGGTCGCCGGCGCGATACTGTTCCAACACCGGATCGAGCACCGCCGCGAACTCACGGTAGGACGGAATCGGGAGCGCGGCGCGTGGCACCGGACGCATGCCCAACTCGCGATTCGACGGCAGCCGTTTGCAGGCCGCTGCCCAGGTTTCGAACTCGGGCAGGGCGACCGCGCCGCCCGGTTCCTGCGCCTGGACGCGGTCCAGACGGCCAAGGAGCAACGACGCTGCGACGACGACCATCACCATCCATCCGGGCACTGCTTCCCGCCCGCCGACCTGCCGCCCGCGGGTCGCGGTCGCCGCGGGAACTCCGGGCCAGGACTTCTTCATCATGGTGATTGGGGATGATGCTCGGGCGCCGGTCCAGATTGGCACCCCGGGCACGATACCGCGCCGGAGTGCCCTCGGACCGTTACGCGAACGCGGGAAGGTAACGAACACGCCCTGCTTGGCCACAGGAAACATTGCGCCTTCGATTCCCATGAACCATCCGCGAAGGACGCGGAGGAACGCCGATCACGGGGCGGCTCCCATCCGGGTTCACCGGCGTCATCGGTGGATCCCCCCTGTGCCGCTTCCGATTCGGATCGCGCCCCCCGCCGCACGATCCGTGCAAATTCCGTTCCCCCGCCCGTCTCTTCCCCGTAGGGTTCGCGCGCCCTGCGCTATGGCCCGCCGCAACGCCGCATCCCACGAAAAAAACGCCGCCCCTGCGGCTCCCGTCCGGTTCCAGAAGCTGATGGCCGCGAACCGGTCCGAAATCGCCATCCGCATCTTTCGCGCCGCGTCCGAACTCAGTCTGCGTACGGTCGCGATCTTTGCGCAGGAGGACCGGTTCTGCATGCACCGGTTCAAGGCGGACGAGTCCTACCTGGTCGGCCAGGGCAAGGGGCCGGTGGCGGCGTACCTCGACATCGAGACCATCATCGCGGTGGCGAAGGAGAAGGGCGTCGATGCCATCCACCCGGGCTACGGCTTCCTCAGCGAGAACGCCGAGTTCGCGCGCGCCTGCGCCACGGCCGGCATCGTCTTTGTCGGGCCGCGGCCGGAACTGCTCGACATGATGGGCGACAAGACGGCGGCGCGCGCGCTGGCCGAACGCATCAACGTGCCCACGCTGCCCGGCACGAAGGAACCCATCGAGGACCGCGACGAGGCGCTCAAGGCGGCCAAGGCCATCGGCTTCCCGCTCATCATCAAGGCGGCCTTTGGCGGGGGTGGCCGCGGCATGCGCGTGGTGCTCAAGGCCGGCGATCTCTCCTCGCTGCTGGACGAAGCCCAGGCCGAGGCCGGACGCGCCTTCGGCAATCCCGCGGTCTTCCTCGAGAAGTACATCCCGCGCGCCAAACATCTCGAGGTGCAGATCCTCGGCGATCGCCACGGCAACGTGGTGCATCTGCACGAACGGGACTGCTCCGTGCAACGCCGGCACCAGAAGGTCGTGGAGGTCGCCCCCAGCTACGGCCTGCCCGCATCGGTGGTCTCCGAGCTCTGCGATGCCGCCGCGCGCATGGCGCGTGAGATCAAGTACGACAACGCCGGCACCATCGAGTTCCTCTACGACCTCGACCGTCACCAGTGGTTCTTCATCGAGATGAACCCGCGCATCCAGGTCGAGCACACGGTCACCGAGGTGATCACCGGCGTCGACCTCGTGCGCTCGCAGATCCTCATCGCTCAGGGACACAGCCTCTCCTCGCCCGAGATCGCGCTGTCGCGACAGGAGGACATCGCGCGCTCGGGCTACGCGATCCAGTGCCGCGTGACCACCGAGGATCCCGAGAACCGTTTCACGCCCGATTACGGCAAGATCCTTGCCTACCGCTCCCCGGGCGGCTTCGGCATCCGCCTCGACGGCGGCATGGGCTACTCGGGAGCGGTGGTGACCCCCTTCTACGACTCGATGCTCGTGAAGGTCGTGGCCAGCGGCCAGACCTTCGACCTCGCCAGCGACCGCATGGAACGCGCGCTGCGCGAGTTCCGCATCCGCGGCGTGAAGACGAACATCCCGTTCCTCGAAAACGTCATCACGCACAAGGAATTCCGCTGCGGCCAGGCGACCACCACGCTGATCGACACCTCGCCGGAACTGTTCTCCTTCGCGCAGCGCCGCGATCGCGCCACCAAGCTGCTCAACTTCGTCGGCAACGTCATCGTCAACGGCAACCCGCACGCCAAGGGCTTCAAGCCCGCCAAGCCGTTCGACGCCGCACCGGTGCCCGCCTTCGATTACACCGCCCCCATTCCCCAGGGCACCCGTGACCGCCTGTTGGAGCTGGGCCCGAAGAAATTTGCCGAGTGGACGCTGCGCCAGAAGCGCCTGCTGGTCACCGACACCACCTTCCGCGACGCGCACCAGTCGCTCATGGCCACCCGCGTGCGCACCTACGACATGCTGGCCTGCGCCGACGCCCTCGCGCACCGCCTGGGGCATGCGGACTCGGGCCTCTTCTCGCTCGAGATGTGGGGCGGCGCGACGTTCGACACCACCATGCGGTTCCTCAACGAGGACCCCTGGGAACGCCTGCGCGCCCTGCGCCAGCGCATCCCGAACGTCTGTTTTCAGATGCTGTTCCGCGGCTCCAACGCCGTCGGCTACTCCAACTACCCCAACCATGTGGTCGCGGGCTTCGTGAAGCACGCCGCGGCCTCGGGCATGGACATCTTCCGCATCTTCGATTCGCTGAATTACCTGCCCAACCTCAAGGTGGCGATGGAGGCGGTGCAGGACACCCACGCGATCTGCGAGGCTGCGATCTGTTACACCGGCGACATCCTCGATCCGCGCCGCGACAAGTTCTCGCTGGAGTATTACGTGAAGCTGGCACGCGAGCTCGAACGCATGGGCGCGCATTTCCTCGCCATCAAGGACATGGCGGGACTCTGCCGGCCCTTCGCCGCGCGCAAGCTGGTCAAGGCGCTGCGCGAGGCGGTTGGCATCCCGATCCATTTCCACACCCATGACACCTCGGGTGTGCAGGCTGCCTCCATCCTCCAGGCCTCCGAGGCGGGCGTGAGCGTCGTGGATCTCGCGCTCGGTTCGATGAGCGGCTCCACCAGCCAGCCAAACCTCAACTCCATCGTCGCCGCGCTGCAGAACACGCCGCGTGACACGCGCATGGACCTCGCCGCGCTCAACGAGTTCTCGGACTACTGGGAAAAGGTGCGCGAGTTCTACACCCCGTTCGACACCGCGCCCAAGACG
>CAZYJB010000169.1:0-7595 GCA_964647675.1 uncultured Verrucomicrobiota bacterium
GCTCGGCTTCGACGAGTCGGTCGTGCCTTCGGGCGGGCATTTCCAGTTCACGACGGTTCCGCCGGCGGAAGTACCGGCCGGCACCTACCTGGCCGATTACCTGACCGACCGGGCCGTGGATTTCATCAGCCGGCACAAGGAAGGCCCGTTCTTCCTGCAACTGTCGCACCTGGCAGTGCACGAACCCTACGAGGCCAAGCCGGCGCACGTGGCGCGCTTCGAGAAGAAGGCGCCCGCCGGCAACCATCGCGACGCGGTCTATGCCGCCATGGTGGCCAGTCTCGACGACAGCGTGGGCCGCCTCGTGGCGCAGCTCGATCAACTCGGGATCGCGACCAACACGGTGGTGTTTTTCTCGTCGGACAACGGTGGCGTGGGCGGTTATGTCGAGGGCGAGGCCGCTGGCTCCCGCCGGACCATGGGCGTGACGGACAACGCGCCGCTGCGCGGCGGCAAGGGCATGCTCTACGAGGGCGGCATCCGCGTGCCCACGCTGGTGCGCTGGCCGGGCGTCATCGCCCCCGCTTCGCGGTCCACCCAGCCCGCCCTGCACGTGGACCTCTTTCCCACCTGGTGTGATCTCGCCCAGGCCGCGATCCCGAAGGAGCACCCGGTGGATGGCGTGAGTCTGGTGCCGTTGCTGCGGGATCCGTCCGCGCACCTGCGTCGTGACGCGGTCTACTGGCACTTTCCGGGCTACCTTGAAGCGTACGGACGCCCCGGCTGGCGCACCACGCCGGCCGGCGCCATCCGCGCCGGCAATTTCAAGCTCCTCGAGTTCTTCGAGGACGGTCGCCTCGAACTTTACAACCTGGCCGAGGACCTCGGCGAAAAGAACAACCTGGTACGCAGTCTTCCCGACAAGACCGCCGAGCTCCACGCCAAGCTGATCGCGTGGCGACGGGACATGAACGCTGCCATGCCGGTGGCCAAGGTGCCGTCGGCTGGGTCGGCTCCCACGCGGGGAGCGCCGGCGGTGGCGCCCCGGCCGTGAAGGGCTCCCGGATCGCGTCGTCCCCGCTCCATGAGTAGTTCCCCGGCGCCGGCCAGGCTCAGGCTGCACCTGACACCCGCCGCCGAGCGCGCCGTTCGGCGCGGGCATCCGTGGGTGTACGCGGACCGCATCGCGTCGCAGAACCGCGCCGGCACCAGCGCGGATCTCGCGGTGATCTATGACGCGAAGGACCGTTTCCTCGCGCTCGGTCTCCACGATCCCGCGTCTCCCATCCGCGTGCGCATCCTGCATGCGGGACCGCCGGTGACGGTGAACACCGACTGGTGGCGCGCACGGTTGCAGGCGGCCTTGGACCGCCGGCGTGGCCGCTTCGACGCGCGTACGACCGGATTCCGCTGGATCCACGGCGAAAGCGATGGCTGGCCCGGCTGGGTGCTCGACCGTTACGGCGACGTGCTGGTGCTCAAGCTCTACACCGCGTCCTGGCTGTCGCGACTGGAGGAACTGGTCCCGCTGCTGGTCGAAGCGCTGCATCCGCGGTCGATCGTGCTCCGCCTGAGCCGCAACGTGGCAGCAGCCACCCATGCCGTCACCGACGGACAGCTTCTCGCCGGCGAAGCGGTCGCGGGCGTCGTGGTGTTCGAAGAGAACGGCATTCGGTTCGAAGCGGACGTGGTGCGCGGACAGAAGACGGGATTCTTTCTCGATCAGCGCGAGAACCGCGAGCGCATCGGCATGTTGTCGGAGGGAACGCGGGTCTTGAATGCCTTCAGCTTCTCGGGCGGCTTCTCGCTCTACGCGGCCCGCGGCGGCGCTCGCGAGGTGGTGGACCTCGACATCAGTCCGCACGCGCTGGCGGGCGCGAAGCGCAACTTCGCGCTGAACGCGCATGATCCTGCGATCGCGGCGGCGCGCCACGAGACGGTGCAGGCGGACACCTTCGACTGGCTGGCCCGGCCGGACGGCGGAACCTTCGATCTCGTAATCCTCGATCCGCCCTCGCTGGCGAAGCGGGAATCCGAGCGCGACGGCGCCGTGGCGGCGTACATCAAGTTGAGCACCCTGGGTGCGCGGCGTGTGCGGCCGGGAGGGAGAATGCTGGCGGCGTCGTGCTCCGCCCATGTGCCGGCCGAGGAATTTTTCGCCGCGGTGCAGGAGGGACTGCGGCGCAGCGGGCGCGCGGCCGTGGTGGAGCAGACCACGCTCCATCCGATCGATCACCCGGCCACGTTTCCCGAGGCGTGGTATTTGAAGGGCATGTACGTGCGGATCCCGTGAGGGGCGACGGGAGCGGAGGTGGCTCGCCGGCTCCGACCGGCGAGTCGGATCGGGCGCGAGCCTCGACCCGAAGCACCCCATCGGAGAACTGGACCAAGGGAAAGGGGGTCGGTGGCCCTTCCCGACCACCAAGTCACGAGACGGAGCTCGGGACCCACCGGACCGGAGCTCGTGCTGACCGGCGTTGGCGAATGAAGTCGCTGGAGCGGTGGACGGTGGATCGCGTCACCGCCCACCGAGGTGAATGCCGCAGTGAAACGCCCCACGTCTCATGACCACTCCTCCCCATCCGAACCCCTCGCTTGACGATAACGAAGTGATATCATATCAATAGCCATCCGCGGAACGGGTTCCGGTCGGGGACGGGGAGCCGGGTCGCGGCGGAAAGAAACCCTGCAACGTGGATCGATTATGAACTCGGAAACGCAATCCTTGAATCGGGAGCACTCCGTGACCGTGATGAGCGGCTGGGTGATGCTGCCGGTGATCCTTCTTCTCCTGCCGGCTTCAATCGCGCTCCTCATCTGGTCCTTCGCTTCCGGCGTCCCGACCGTGGGCCATCCGCACTGGTGGGCGCTGATCACGGGCCTTTCCGGAATCGTCGCGTGGGTGATCTCGTTGAACGGGTTCTTCACGCTGCAGCCCAACGAGGCGCGGGTGCTGGTGTTGTTCGGCGCCTGCAAGGGGACGGTGAGGACCAGCGGGTTCCACTGGGGCAACCCGTTTTACACCAAGGCGCGCATGAAGGTCTCGCTGCGCACCCGCAACTTCAACGGCGAGCGCCTCAAGGTGAACGACAAGCGCGGGAATCCGATCGAGATCGCGGCGGTGGTGGTCTGGCGCGTGCACGACACGGCGCAGGCGATCTTCGATGTGGACGACTACGACAATTACGTGCGCGTGCAGAGCGAGTCGGCGTTGCGGCACCTGGCGAGCAGTTATGCCTACGACCATGGCGAGGAGAACGAGGTGACGCTGCGCAGTGACCTGGACGAGGTGGCGGCGGCGCTGCGACAGGAGTTGCAGCAGCGGTTGTCGAAGGCGGGTGTGGTGGTGGACGAGGCGCGGCTGACGCACCTGGCGTATGCGCCGGAGATTGCGCAGGCCATGCTGCGGCGGCAACAGGCGGAGGCCGTGATCGCGGCGCGCGAGAAGATCGTGCATGGCGCGGTGGGCATGGTGGACATGGCGCTGAAGGAGCTCGCGAGCAAGCAGGTGCTCACGCTCGACGACGAACGCAAGGCGGCGATGGTCTCGAACCTCCTGGTGGTGCTCTGCGGCGAGACCGAAGTTCATCCGGTGGTCAACACGGGCACGCTCTATGGCTGAGTCACGTCCAGCAGAGCGTTCGGGATCCGGGTCCGCGCGGGAGGTCGGTCCGGCGGAGTTCGGCGCGCCGTGGAGCCGATCCCTTCAAGTGCTGACTGTCCTGGTGTTCGTCCTTCTGACGGGCGCGATGGCGGGCGCCTGGCTGGGGGTGGCGTCCCCGGCCTGGCGCGCCGTGTTGGCCGTGTCGTACGTCGCCCTGGTGGGGGGCTGCGCGCTCTCGATGGTGCGCGGCTACCGGGTGGAGAACGGCGCGGTCTACGTGCGCCGGCCGGGGCGCGAGACGGTCCTGTCGCTGCGGGGATTGCGTTCGGTGGAGCGCGATCCGGGCGCGGTGAACGGATCGCTGCGACTGCTGGGCAACGGTGGATTCTTCTCGTTTACGGGGTGTTACTGGAACCGCCGCCTGGGCCGGTACCGGTTGCTGGCCAGCGATCCGTCCCGCGCAGTGGTGCTGCGGTTCACGGACCGCGTGGTGGTGGTGACACCATCGGATCCGGAGGCCTTCATCGGGCGGGTGCGGGGGGCAAGTCATGCCTGAACGGAAGTCGTTTCTCCTGCGGATCGATCCGCAGTTGTGGGCCGAGCTGGAGAGCTGGGCGCAGGCGGAGCTGCGCAGCGTGAACGGCCAGATCGAATACCTCTTGCGCGAGGCGGTGCAGCGTCGGAGATCGCGTCGTCCGCCCGGCGAGGGAGGTGGCGATGCGGCCGGTGGAGCCGGGGAGCGGCCGCGGCGCGGGTGATCCCGGGAGTTGGGATTGCCGCGGCAAGCGGTTTGACCCCATGCTGTTCCGGTTCAACAAGGGGTCACGATGAACCACCAGCCCGCCCGGTACCCGCTCTTCGGGGTCGATGCCTTCGCCACCGCCGCCTTTCGCGGGAATCCCGCCGCGGTGTGCCTGCTCGAGCGCGATGCCGAGCCGGCGTGGATGCAGCTGGTGGCCTCGGAGATGAACCTGTCCGAAACGGCGTTTCTCGTGCCGCGCGGCGCGGAGTGGGGGCTCCGCTGGTTCACGCCGGCGGTCGAGGTGGACCTTTGTGGTCACGCCACGCTGGCCAGCGCGCACATCCTCTGGGAGCAGGGACTGATGGACGCCTCCCAGACGGTCACCTTCGCCACCCAGGTGTCCGGCAGGCTGACCTGCCGCCACCGATCGGGGCGCATCCTCATGGATTTTCCCGCGCGGCCGCTGCGGGAGGGCGCCACGCCGGAAGGATTGGATGCCGCGCTGGGCGCGACCGGGCGCGTGGTGGGATGGGCGGAGCGCGACGTCGTGGTCGAATTCCCCGAGGCGGAGAACGTGCGCGCGCTGCAGCCTGATCACGGCGCGCTGGCGCGGATGACCTCGATGCTTCGCGGTGTGATCGTGACCGCCGCCGGCGGGGGTGAGGGCGTGGACTTCGTCTCGCGATTCTTCGCTCCGGGCGCCGGGATTGCGGAGGATCCCGTGACTGGCTCGGCGCATTGTGCGCTGGCGCCGTTCTGGGCGCGGCGACTCGGGCGCGAAACGATGACCGCGTTCCAGGTCAGCCGCCGCGGTGGCGAACTCGGGGTGCGCGCCGCCGGCGATCGCGTCGAACTCGCGGGTCAGGCGGTGACCGTCTGGCGCGGGGAACTGGTGGGGTAACCCCTGCCATTCCCCATCGCCCCCATTCGTGCTTCGAGGGTTGTTAGCCGCGGCTTCCAGCTCGTGCGCCGGCGCTGAAACCGGGCTTTCGAGTCCGGATTCGATCTGACATGCTCGGCTGCCAGCACCCGATCCCGATGATGCGTTTCGCGGCACGAACCTTGGAACGACTGTGGCCTCGCCTCGCGGCCCTGGTCGGTGTGATTCCGAGCCTCGTCGCCAGCGAAGGCCCGCCCGCGGATCGTGGCCACTGGGCTTTCCAACCGGTGCGCGATCCGCAGCCGCCGGCGGTGCGCAACGAGGCATGGTGCCGCACCAGCATCGACCGGTTCGTCGCGGCGCGTTGGGAAGCAGCCGGAATCCAGCCGGAGATGCGCGCCGACCGGCGCACCCTGGCCCGCCGGGCGGCCTTTGACCTGACCGGACTTCCGCCCTCCGCGGAGGAGGTCGATGCGCTGGTCGCGGACGATTCGGAAGGCGCGTGGCCGTCGTACCTCGAGCGGTTGCTCCGTTCGCCGCACTACGGCGAGCGTTGGGGACGCCACTGGCTGGACGTCGTGCGGTATGCCGACACCGCGGGCGAGACGGCGGATTACCCGGTGCCGGTGGCCTGGCGTTACCGGAACTACGTCATCGACGCCTTCAACGCCGACAAGCCGTACGACGAATTCCTGCGTGAACAGATCGCGGGTGACCTCCTGGCGCGCGATGGACCGCGCGAACGCTACGCGGAACGCGTGACGGCGACCGGGTTTCTCGCCCTCTCGCGCCGCTTTGGATTCGACTCCGAGAACTACCAGCACCTGACCATTCAGGACACCGTCGACACGATCGGACAGGCGGTGTTGGGCCTCACCCTCGGTTGCGCGCGCTGTCACGCGCACAAGTACGATCCCGTCAGCATGCCCGAGTATTACGCGTTGTACGGCATCTTCGAGAGCACGCGGTATGCGTTCCCCGGTTCCGAGCAGAAGCAACGCCATCGCGCGCTGGTGCCGCTGGTGCCGCCGGACGAGTCGAAGCCGCGCTGGCGCGAGTTCGAGGGACGCGTGGCGGCCCTGACCCGCGTGCTGGAGAGACAGGGTGTCGGTGCGCCGAGGGCCGTGCTGCGCTCGCTCGACGAAATGGATGGCGACTTCGAGATGCAGGCGCCGGCGGCGGGTGGGAGCAAGGGCGTGCTGGTGGCGCCGTGGGTGTTCGAAGGCCCGATCGCCGTGACCACCGAGGCTCAAAGTCCGTTCCGCAACCTGCATCCCGGGGGACGTGTCGGAGCCAGCGTCGACGCGGGGACCCACGACTACCGCGTCGCCCAGGCGCTGCATCCTTCACGGCATCGCGGCGAGGCGAGGGTCGTGACGGTGAATCTCGATTTCCGCGTCGCGACGGTCACCAACGGCCCGGCGCCGGGAGGCCGGCATCGCTTCTGGATCGGCACGGTCTCCGGCGTGCCCGCGGTGGAAGTCCTTTTCGGCGTCGCCTCCGTGGCCGTGCGCACGGGAGACCACGAGGAGACCGTGGCCGCGTTGGTGGCAGGCGCATGGCACAACCTCCAACTGCGACTCGATCTTGCGGCCGGAACCCTCGCGGGCGCGGTGGGGCGGCCCGGCCACGTCACGCCCATCGCCGCAAGGCCCCTGTCGCCGCAGTGGAACGGTTCGCTCGACTACGTGGCGCTGGATGCCGCCGGTCCGGCCGGCACCGCGCGTCCGGCGGTGGCCTGGGACAACCTCGGCGTGGACGAGCTGCCGGTTCCACCGGTGTCGACTTCGCCGGCGATCGTGGGGTCGGAGGATCCGGGTCCGGATGCGGCCGCGTTGCGCGAGCGATTGAAGGCCCTGACTGGACCCGATGAAAAGAGCGCCGAGGCGGAGTCCCTGCGCCGGCACTTGGAGGATGGAAAGGCGCGGGCCGAACGCGCTCGGCGTGAACTCGAGGCGTTGCTTGCCGACGGTCCCTTCGACCTGGCCTACGCGGTGAGTGAAGGCACGCCGCGCGACGCGCGCATCCACGTACGCGGCGAGCCCGACCGGCCCGGCGACGAGGTGCCGCGCGGATTCCTCGCCGTGCTGGGCGGCGCGCGGGTTCCGGGCATCGCGCCCGGCAGCAGCGGCCGGCGTGAACTGGCGGAGTGGCTGGCCAGCCCGCACAATCCCCTGACCGCCCGCGTCCTGGTGAACCGGCTGTGGCAGCAGCATTTCGGCGAGGCGTTGGTGCGCACGCCGAATGATTTCGGCACGCGCGGCCAGGCGCCGTGGGACGCCGCACTCCTCGATCACCTGGCTTCGGAGTTCATGCGCCAGGGTTGGTCGATCAAGGCCATGCATCGCCTGATCATGAACAGCGCCGTGTATCAGCAGCGCAGCCGGCATTCGCTGCCGCCCGTTGCCGCGGCGTCCCCGGCGAATCCG
>CAZYJB010000170.1:0-2204 GCA_964647675.1 uncultured Verrucomicrobiota bacterium
AGGAATCCCATCCAATCACCTCGCTCATATTTTTGAGCCCTTCTACACGACGAAGGAGGTTGGGAAAGGCATGGGCTTGGGTCTCAGCATTTGCTACCGGATCATGGAGGAGGTAGGAGGGCGCATCACCGTCGAGACGGAGGTGGGCCGCTTCTGCGAGTTCATTTTGGATTTCCCCGACCGCCTGGAGGAGAAAACATTTCCGACTGAATCCACGAAGTCCCCGGCATGAACGCGATCTACGATTACAAACGCTTTGCCATCCTGTACGTGGATGACGAAGAGAAGTCGCTCAAGTATTTCACACGCGCGTTCTCGGAGTCCTTCCGGATCTTCACGGCCAACAACGCGCAGGACGGCTACCGCCTGCTGGAGGATCATCAGGATGAAATCGGAGTGGTGATGACGGACCAGCGCATGCCCGGCGAGCAGGGCGTGCAGTTCCTCGAACGGGCGCGGCGGCTGCGCCCGCAGATCATCCGCATCCTGGCGACGGCCTTCGCCGATCTGGATGCCGCCATCACGGCGGTGAACTCCGGGGCGATCTACAAGTATGTCACCAAACCGTGGGACCCGACTGAGCTCGAGACCACGCTGAAGCGGTGCCTGGAGTTTTTCTCGGTGCAGGTCGAGCGGGACCTGCTGTTGCGTGAGAAGTTGTCGGTGCTGCACCAGTTGCTGATCACCGACCGCGTGTTGAGCCTTGGGGTCATGGCCTCGGGTCTGTCACGGCACGTGCGCCACGCGCTCGAGGCGGTCTCGACGTTCATGGAGCTGGCGCCATCCCTCTCCGGCGCGGAGTCCGTCAATCTGGACCAGTTGCGCGAGCCGGCGTTCCTCGACCGCATGCACCGCCAGGTGCATGAGCGCCTCAAATTCATCGTCGGCCTGCTGGACGATCTCTCCGAGGAACGCGGCGGTGCCTTTCGCTTCGATCAGGAGGTGCGTCTCCACGAGGCCCTGGACGAGGCGCTCAAGCCGCTGACCGCCGATTTGGCGACGCGCAAGGTCGAGGTGGCCAATCTGATTCCCGCCGACCTGCCGGCCTTGCTGGTGGACCAGCGCCGCTTCCGCAAGCTCTTCGCCCTGCTGTTGCGCCATGAACTGGTGACCCTGCGTGAGGGGGGTGTGGTGCGGTGCGAAGCCAGCCTGCGCCCGGCGAGCGGCACCCGCCCGGAGGAGGTGGACGTGTTCGTCACGGACAACGGCACCGGGCTGCCCGCCCAGGCGATCCTTTCCCTGTTCGATCCCCTGCAGGCCAAGGCCGAACTCGGATCCGAGGCCGAGATGTACCTCATGGCGGTTTACTTCATCGTCTACCATCACGGCGGGCGCATCCAGGTCGGGCACCGCGCCGGCCGCGGACTGGCGTTGACCATGACGCTTCCGCTGCGACCGCTGGTCACCGAACCGCGCGACGAGACGCGGGACTTCCTGGTGCGCTCGATGACCAACGAGCGGCTGTGGGACCGCCTGCTGGCCGGGATGTGATCCGGCGATCTCGCCCGCTGATCCGATCCGGGCGGTGAACCGGCCCCGGGGAAAAGCGAAGGCCCGCCAGGAACGGCGGGCCTTGTTCGTTTCCGCGATTGAATGGCCGCGGAATGGATGGGTTGGGCGTTTCAGCGGCCGGGGCGCACTTCGACCTGGCGGAACTCCACCGGGTCGCCATGGCCGGCGAAGCCGAAGAAGCCCTTGGTCCGTTCCTTGCCGGGGTGCGGCGAGTTGGCCATGTACTCCTTCACCGTGGCGAGGTCGCCGTCGAGAATGAGGTTTCCGTTGAGTTCCACCTCGATGCGTGAGCCGCGAACCGTGACACGCTGGTAGTTCCATTCGCCGACCGCACGCTGAAAGCCGCGGTGGGCGGCGAGCATGCCGTAGGCCGAACCGTGGTATTGCCGCGGATCGAGCGTGGCGTATTTCGAGGCCGTGTCGTCGAGCACCTGCAGCTCACACAGACCCACGTAGGCGGTGTCGCCTTCGCCAGGGTACCGGATGGCAAGCCCGTTGTTGCCGCCGGGCGGCAGTTTGAACTCGAGCAACGCCGTGAAGTCCGACAGTTCCTCGGCCTTGTAGTAGACCGTGCCGCCCTTGCCCGGCTTGCACTTCAGGACCCCGCCCGAGAATTCGTACTCGTCGATTGGACCCGCCCAGTTCTTGAGCCCGGTGGCTTCGCTGAGGATGGCATGGAACCCGTCCTCGCG
>CAZYJB010000170.1:2214-7587 GCA_964647675.1 uncultured Verrucomicrobiota bacterium
GCTTCGGCCGGCGCGATCTCGCGGATGGCGAGGTTGCGCCAGCGGATTTCTCCGCCGTGGGTTTGGAGCTGGATGGGACCACGCAAGGGCACCGGCGCCTTGCGGTTGAAGTAATTCTCGAGCCGCGCGTGGTCGACCACCAGTTGGCCATTGAGATGGACCGTGACGCGTTCGCCCACCATGAGAATGCGGAACTGGTTCCACTCGCCCAGGGCCTTGTCGGCGTGGGCGAGGGGATTCTTGCCGGGGTTGCCCTTGGTGTTGTTCCAAAGGCCGCCGGAGCCGTACTCGGCCCCCAGGTCGCCGCCCCATTTGCCACCCGCCTTGGTGGTGTCCCAGATTTGCACCTGCGGAATGCCGCGCAGGTAGATGCCGGAATCGGCGCCCGGCACGGTGCGGTACTCGATGAGCAGCTCGAAATCGCCGTACTCTTTCTCGGTGGTCAGGTAGAGGCCGTCGCCGTCGTTGATGTACTCGCCGCCCTCGACCCGCCAGTGCTTCCGGATGTCTTCCAGACTGGCGGCCTTCTTCTTCGCGAGATCCTCGGCGGAGAGCGCCTTCCACTTGGCGGGATCCTCGGTGGAGAGGCCCCACCATCCGGAGAGATCCCGGCCGTTGCCCAGCTCGGTGAAACCGGCGGGC
Source organism: uncultured Verrucomicrobiota bacterium (assembly GCA_964647675.1). Lineage (GTDB taxonomy): Bacteria > Verrucomicrobiota > Verrucomicrobiia > Limisphaerales > CAIMTB01 > CAIMTB01. The sequence continues at coordinate 2,857 of CAZYJB010000170.1, forward strand.
GGACTGGCGGCGGGCGTCGCGGCAGGCAGGAGCAGCAGGGCGGCGAGCGCAGCGATCGACGTGCGGACCTTGGACTGGGTTGGGTTGCGCATAGGGAAGGGGAATGACCGTTGAGCGGCCGGCATCATCGCCATCCGCGCGGGGTGTTCGAGCGAAAAGGCGGTTGCGGGCGGTGGGCGTCAGGCCGTCGCGTAGGCGCGCGTGTCCTCGGCAGGACCGCTGGAGGAAGCATCGGCCAGCAACGCCTCCTCCGGATTGCGATAATCGATGCCGGCCAGCTCCGTGTAGTGCCGGAAGACGTCGGTGTTGCGGATCAGGCCGCGGAACCGTTCCGAACCGGGCCCGACGGCAATGAGCGGGACGTAGTCGGAGGTGTGGGTCGTGCCGACGAACCCGATGCCCAGATGGTTGGCGAGCAATTGACCAAGGGCCGCGACGTCGGAGTTCATCTGATCGAAGAGCGCCGATCCCTTGCCCGAGAGGAAGGGGAGGAACTGGACCAGTTTCTTGACGTCGACCTTGTAGCCGGTGGTTTCGGCGAGGACATCGCGGGCAGCCTTCTCGGTGGTGGCTTCCTTTAGTTTCCTGAGGATCTCGGGGAACGAGGCGCGCACCCGCGAGAGGTGTTCGAAGGCCTTCGAGCTGTCGCGGTAGGACGTGCCCATGCCGTTCAGGCCGAGATTGGCGTTGCCGTGGTCGGTGGTCACCACCACCAGGGTGTCGGGATGGCGCTGCTGGAACTCGAGCACCACGTCCAAGGTCTCGTCGGCCATGAGTTGATCGCGGAGGGCGGCGGCGGCGTCGTTGTTGTGGCACGCGTGATCCACGCGGCCGGCCTCAATCTGAAGGATGAAACGATCATGGGGCCCGAGCCGCCCCAGCGCCGCGGCCGCCATGTCCCGCAAGGTGGGGACGGTCTCCCGCAGGGAACGCGAGTGCTGGTGGTCGAGCGTGAAAGGCAGGTGTCCGGAAGTGAACGTCCCCAGCCACGGCTGGCCGGCGGGCGCCATCTCGAATTCGGCGCGGGTCTGGCAGACGTGATAGCCGGCGGCGGCGAAGGAGGCCCGGAGATCGGTCTTGTCCTTGCGCTTGGCAGGATCGAAGTGGTCGCGGGCACCACCGAGCAGGACGTCGACGCGCCGCGCGAGGTACTGGTCGGCGATCTTCTCCTGCTCGCCCCGGTTGTCGACGGAGACCGTGAAGCCCGCGGGCGTGGCGTGGGTGATCTCGGTGGTGGTGACCAGCCCGCGCTTCCAGCCGGCCTGTCCGAAGAGCTCGAGGAGGGGGGTGAGTTTGCGGCCGGAGGACGAGACGTTGACCGTGCCGTTCTTGACCCGGCTGCCGCAGCCCCAACTGGAAGAGGCCGCTGCGGAGTCGGTGACCAGCGAGTCCAGCGACCGCATGTCCATGAGCGCGCTGTGTGTCTCAGGGCGGTTCCAAAGCGTCATCCAGGTCAGGTGCCGCTTGCGCTCGAGGAGCGAGAGTTGGTCGGCACAGGATAGCGTGCCGAGGCTCATGCCGTCGGCGACCACGTGGATAATGCGACGCGGCGCGCCCGCGCCAAGCCGGGCGGGCGCCGGGGCGGCCTTTCGGGCGCGCGTGGAGGCGACAGACGTACCGGCCACCGCGGAGGACGCCGCGACGGTGGAAGCGCTGAGAAAACGACGGCGGCTGAGCATTCCAAGGCCCAGATTGGGCCGCGCGGCGTGTGTCGCAAGCGTCTTTTCGATGCCGACCAGTGCCCGCTTGCCAATCCGCGGAGGCCGTCGCCACACTGAGCCCTCCTTTCTGCTCTATGGCCGCGCGGCAACATTCCCGATTTGTGCATTTTGTGCTGCCCTGGCTGATCGGGGCGGCGGCGTTCGGGACCTATGCACTGACGCGGCATCCCTGGGTGAGTTTCGACAGCGCGATCGTGGTTTCGAAGGTGGCGGGCTGGGACTGGAGCACCATGCACCTGGGGCCCCTGACCCTGTTGGTCACCTGGCCCGTGCGCTGGCTGCCCGCGGAATGGCAGGTGACGGGTGCGAATCTCCTGAGCGCGTTGTTGGCCGGGCTGGTGCTGGCGCTCCTGGCGAAATGCGTGGCCATGCTGCCGCACGATCGCACGCGGGATCAGCGCCAGCGCGAGCGCAGTGATTTCGCCTGCCTTTCGGTGCCGCTGTCCTGGGTGCCGCCGTTGTCGGCGGCGGTGCTGCTCGGGTTCCAACTGACCTTCTGGGAGCATGCCACGGCGCTGACCGGTGAGATGGTTTCCCTGCTGGTGTTCGCCTCGTGTGTCTTTTGCTTCCTGCGATTCCGCGTGATGCAGGAGGATCGCTATCTCGCGCTGCTGGCCTTCCTCCTCGGCGCCGGCGTGGCCAATGACTGGGGCCTGATCGCGTTCTGTCCGCTGTTCATGGGAGCGATCCTCTGGGTGAAAGGCATCGCCTTCTTCGAGTCGAGATTTCTTGTCCGTACCGCCCTTGCCGGGCTGGCGGGCCTGCTGTTCTACGTCGTGCAGCCCGTGGCGTTGAAGCTGACCGGGCAGGCGGACGGTTCGCTGGTCGAGCTGGCGCGCACGGCCTTCGCCTATCAGCGCCAGCTGCTCATCAGCTTCCCGCGCTGGGCGGTGGGCTTCGCGGCGGTGGCGTCGTTGTTGCCCATCCTGGTCATGGGCGTGCGCTGGCCGACGACCTTCGGGGACATGAGCGCGGCCGGGTCGGCGTTGACCAACGCCATGTTCCGCCTGATCCACGTGGCGTTCTTCGCCTTCTGCGGCTGGGCCATGTTCGATCCGCCCTTCAGCGCGCGGGCGCTCGGGTTCGGCGCGCCGTTCCTGCATTTCTACTTCCTGACGGCGCTGGCCATCGGCTACACGGCGGGCTACATCATCCTCGTCTTTGGGGAGGAGCCGGAGCGGAAGGTCAAGCGGACCTCGGCGGGCATGGTAGCGTTGGGTCGGCTGGTGGCGGGGCTGGCCGCGCTGCTCGCGCTGGCCGCGGGCGCCGGCCTGGCCTGGTACAATCTTCCGGCCATCCGCGGGCAGAACAGCGAGCTCGTGCGGGATCTCGCACGCACGCTGCTGCCGCCGCCGGGTTCGCCGGCGGTGCTGGTGAGCGATGAGGGCGTGCTGCTCCTGCTGGCGCAGGGCGCCGCGCGCGAGGCGGCCATCGATCCCCCCGTGTTGCCCCTGCACACGCAGCTCGTCCGGCACCAAGTCTACCAGCGGCACCATGAGGCGACCTACGGCAAGCGCTGGCCGGCGCTCGTCCTCGAGCAATTGAGCGATCCGCTGAGCGAGGGAGCCGTGATGCAGCAGGTGTCGCGGCTGGGCATGGCCCACCGCATCTTCTACCTCCACCCGAGCTTCGGCTACTACTTCGAGCTCTATCATCTCCTGCCGGAGAATGGCGTGTACGCCTTTTTTGCGCAGGGAACCAACGGCTTTCAGCGGTACGAACTGGCGCCCGCGACGTTCGAGTCCACCCACCGCATGTGGACCGACGTGCGCCAGCGGCTCGTGGACGAACCGACGATCGAGCGCCTGCGCGCGCGCCGGGTGCTCGACGCGGACCGCGTGGCCGGCCACTACTCACGCGCGATGAACGCGTGGGGAGTCGAACTCCAGCGCCGTGGCCAGTTGGAGGAGGCGGCGGCTTTCTTCGGGGCTGCGCTGCACCTCAGCCAGGACAACCTCGCCGCGACCATCAACCAGCGCTACAACGCCAGCCTGCGCTCGGGCCGCCTCGAGCCGGTGGTGTTGGATTCAGAGCTGACCGACCGGCTCGGCCGGTTCCGCGATATACCCTCCTTCCTGCTCGCGTGCGGTCCGGTGGACGAACCGGGTTTCTGCCAGAACCTCGGCCGGACTTTCGTGGAGGGTGGATTGTACCGGCAGGCGGCCCAGCAGTTCGCGCGCGCGGCACAACTGGATCCCGCCTCGATGGAACACCGGCTCTGGCTCGCGAGCGCCACGCTGAGTGCGGGCCTCTTTGATGAGGCCCTCGGGCAGATCAAGGGAATCCGGCGCGCGGCCACGGCGCTCACCCCGGCCCAGCAGTGCGATCTTCAGGGCATGGAGAGCTGGGCGCTGCTGCGCCAGGGTGATTTCGAGGGTGCCGAACGCGGGCTGCTGGCGGCCGAACGGCAGTTCCCGGACCGCGTCGAGCCGCTGCAGGCGTTGAACGACATCTACGTGCAGGCGAACCGCACCAACGAGGCCCTGGCGACGACCGAACGCCTCGTGCTGCGGTTGCCCAATGACCCGCGCCCGCTCATCACCAAGAGCGCCATCCTCATGCAGCAGGGCCAGGTGGGCGACGCCATCGCCACGCTCTCGATCGTGCTGACCAACCAGCCGGGTTATTTCCCGGCGCTCGTGAACCGCGCCCTCGCGCTGACCCAACTCAAACGCTTCGACGAGGCGGAACGCGACTACCTGAAGCTTCTCGAGATCGCGCCGGAAGTGCACCAGGTCTATTTCCACCTCGGCGAAATTGATGTGCAACGAGGCAAAGGGGAGGGTGCGCGCAAGCATTACCTCAAGTTCCTCGAGCGTGTGCCCCCGGGGTCGCCCGACGCCCGGACGGCGCAGCAGCGACTGGACGACATCGCCGCGGGCCGCGTCACGGGAGGTTGAACGCGTGGGCACGCCGCGCTGCGCACGGGCACCGATTCGTGGCAAGCGCCCGGTCGGAACGCTGGCCCCCCGGACCGCTTCGCCATGCGGGTGATCCATGTCATCACGCG